>JADGDI010000130.1 GCA_016744975.1 Hyphomicrobiales bacterium
ATATTAGCACGCATACCTTAGTTATTATGTACGGAAAAAAAATGTAATAGTTGCAAACAAGACTCACTCCTACTCAAGCAAGCTAAAATTTCAATATAACATGAATACCTTAACAAAAAATTTAACCTTTCTTTTATCTTTTTTATTACTTTTAGCCGCTTTTACGGGGTTAACAGTTTTATTGTTACTTGCAAGGGTAATGATATTATTTTTACGATTAAAGTTTTTTGGTTTGGTGTTTGTGATGGTTGCAATAATTGGGCGTTGTTTATATTTTTGGATTTTATTAGCAACAGCTTTAAACTGCATAGTTTCTAAATCCAGACCATATTTTGAAACATAAGCTTCTGTCATAAATTTATTAAAAGTTAATGCAGGTAAATTACCACCTGTAAGGCGTTTGGTTGGGGTGTAATTGTCATTTCCATACCAAACACCTGTTACTATTTGGTCAGTAAAACCCATAAACCATGCATCACGGTAGCTTTGGGTTGTGCCAGTTTTACCATAGGTTTTTGTAAATTTGAGATTGGCACGGGTACCTGTACCATAGGCAACAACATTAGCCAACATTAACTTTAAGTCTTTAACTTTTTGAGAATTTGCAACTGTTCTTGGTGCAAATTCGTCACGGCTGCGTTTATATATAGCATCGCCATCGGCGTTTCTAATTTCTATAATGCCGTAAGGTTGTGCTAAGATGCCGCCATTAGCAATGGTTGCATAGGCGCCGGTCATATCCAATACAGAGACTGCAGAAGTACCAAGTGGTAAAGATGCATTGGCTTTGATGTCAGCATCTATACCTAAGTCTTTTGCAACTTTAATGATGTTTTTATAACCAACTTTTAGCGCTAATTTTACTGGGATGGTATTAATGGAACGCACCAATGCATTGTTTAAAGTCGTTTTGCCAACATAGCGACGGTTGTAGTTTTTAGGAGACCACTCTTTAATTTGCACCTTGCTGTCAATGACGCGACTGTTGGGTTTAAAGCCGTGGTTTAGTGCTGCTAAATATACCACCGGCTTAAAGGATGAGCCTGGCTGCCTTGCAGAATTGACAGCCCTATTAAATTGACTTTCGCGGTAGTCCTTGCCGCCGATTAAGGCAAGTACGGCACCATCAGTTTCCATTGATACCAAAGAGGCTTGATCCACGTCATACTTTTCGCCGCTTTGTAGTAAATTATCTTGAATGATACGGCGCGCAGAATTTTGAAGTTTAAGATCTATTGTGGTTTTCACATGTAATACATATGATTTTCCTTTTGAGAGTTTTTTCGCATTCTCAAATGCCCAATCGATAAAATAGTCACCTCTTTCGTCATTTCGCTTATGCACAACCACTGAGGCAGGGTTTGCTCTAGCGTCAAATACATCCCCATGGGTCATAAAGTCAGCATTGACCATATTGGTTAAAACAACATTCGCCCTTGCTCTTGCTGCGCCCAAATTTATATGCGGTGCATAATTTGAAGGCGCCTTGAAAAGCCCAGCTAACATAGCAGATTCAGGCAAGTCGACCTCGCGGATGGATTTACCGAAATAAAATTGCGCAGCGGCTTCTAAGCCGAAATTACCAGCGCCCATATAAGCACGGTCAAAATATAAGTTTAGAATTTCGTTTTTGGTTAAATTGGCTTCTAGCCATAAAGCCATATAGGCCTCTTTTATTTTTCGCTCTAAGGTTTGCTCATTGCTGAAAAATAAATTACGAGCCAATTGTTGCGTTATGGTACTTGCCCCATGCCTTGCGCCAGTGGTTTTTTGGATATTGCGCATTAATGCCCGTATTATTCCCATTGGGTCAATGCCAAAATGCGAATAAAACTTACGATCTTCGGTGGCTAATGCCGCTAAGATCATATGTTGTGGCATTTCTTCAAGTGGTACATTGCGTTCATGGCGTATGCCACGACGGTCGATTAAATTATTGTTTTTATCATAAAAAGAAACGCTAAATTTTTGATACAGTTTCCAGCCTTCATCAACATCGACCAAGGCATATTGCCCAAGCATGAATAGGCCAATTAACCCAACAAACCCAACGGTCAAAAAATCTGAAAAAATTTCAATAAAAAATCTTTTAAGACCTCGAACCCGCATAAAGCCCATATAATAGCTGAAGCCGCCCCAGAATTTTGAAAATTGACCTTTAGCACCATAAAGAAATGCATCCATCGCGGAATCTATTTTAACAAGACTGGTAAAGAATTTGGATTTATGTGGCATATATTATAATAAACTTCCGACTCAAAAACTTACAACGCTAGAAACTTTGATAGCCAATATTAACAAAACATTAATTGTAATACTAGGCATGTCTTAATTATAGGGTTAACTGCAGAAAACATGCCAGTTGATAAGACTATTGTCTAATATAATAAAAACACGAGAAAGCAGATGATTTTTGCATTGAGAATATAAAAAATAAACCAAGAAATGTTCAAAACAATGCTGGTATTTGAACGGGATTATTTGTATAATAATGGGTAAAGAAATGGAAATATTTATGAAAACTTACTGCGTTTTGCGCTTTTATAAAAAGTTAACTGTTTGAAAAATATAAATAAATTCTGGGAAAAGAAAACTCTTGAGCAAATGGATGATCAAGAGTGGGAAAGCTTGTGCGATGGTTGTGGTAAATGTTGTTTGATAAAATTAGAAGATGAAGATAGTGGTGAAATTATTCATACCAACCTAGCTTGTAAATTACTGGATTTAAAAACTTGTCAATGCAGTAATTATCCTGAGCGTATCAAATTCGTACCCGATTGTATCAAAATGACACAAGATAACATTCACCAATATTCATGGTTACCAAAATCTTGTGCTTATCGCAGATTAGAAGCAGGGAAAAGTTTACCTGATTGGCACCCTTTAATTAGCCATAACCCAATGAGTGTGATCCATGCTGGTATATCGGCGGTTGGGAAAATAGTTTCCGAAGCAGATGTTGAGGAAGAAGATGTGGTCGATTATATTGTTGAATGGCCAAAGAGTTGAGTCTTAAGTTACTGAAATATAGTGCTAAATAATTTTATCAATAGGCCGCGGGGATTAAGTGTAACTAGTTTAGCTTGCCGTTGACCGTACGCATTTAGCCCCCTATATTGGACATAGTTAAAAAGGTTAAGAAATAGGTAACCGCTTACGGCATTATGCTTGAAGCGGTTTTTTTATGACAAAAATTATGAAAAAACATCAAATCATACTGGTCAAATTAGAAAATCAATTAATTAAGGTGATGGCGCTTTTATCAAAAACCGAACAACAAGCTGACTTAGCTTTTTGTGAAAAAATAGCCAAGACCTTGACCGTAATTATAAAAGCCCTCGACAGCATTAAGGCCATGCAATTGGCCGAGGAAGAACAGCAAATGAACCAAAGTGAGCAAGAAATAGTTTATGAAACGGATCAGAAATTCCGAGATGAAATTACGCAAAAGCTTGCGTCGATTAACAAAAAATAAAATTGAAAGATTTATCGAAACTCTAAGTGATAAACAAGCAGAACAACTAAATTATGATTGGATTTTATGGGCGCGTGATGACCAATTGCCACCTAGTTTACAACCTAGAAATATGCTCAAGGAAAGTAAGTTAGGCGATGTTGCAAACTGGCAGAATTGGGTGTTATTAGGCGGGCGTGGTGCTGGAAAAACCCGTGCAGGTGCTGAATGGGTTAGAGCCATGGCGCTTGGTATTGCACCTTTTGCAAATAGCCCTGCATGGCGAATTGCATTAATTGGTGAGACATTTAATGATGTGAGAGAGGTTATGTTAGAAGGCGATAGTGGCTTGCTTAACATTCACCCCAACCATCAACGACCCAATTATATTGCATCACGCAAAAGGCTAGAATGGCCTAATGGTGCTATTGCTCAATTGTTTAGTGCTGAGGAGCCTGAAAGCTTGCGCGGGCCTCAATTTCATATCGCTTGGTGTGATGAGTTTGCCAAATGGCAATATGACACAGAGGTTTGGGATATGTTGCAATTTGGGTTGCGCTTAGGGGACAGACCACAAAGTATTATTACCACAACGCCGCGCAATAAGCGCCAGCTCAAAGCCATTTTAGACATGCCCAAAACGCATATCAGTAAAGCAGCGACTTTTGCCAATCGGCATAACCTTGCACAGGTGTTTTTGAGTAATATTGAACATAATTATGCAGGAACCAATTTGGGCCGGCAAGAATTATATGGTGAAATTATTGAGGATAGTGAAGGTGCGTTATGGTGTTATGAAACCATTGAAAAATTACGTAGGTGTAAAAAAGATTATGATTTTGATCAATTTAGCCGAATAGTTTTAGCCATTGACCCGCCTGCCACCAGTCATAAAAAATCGGATGCTTGTGGGATGATTGTTGCTGCAATGGATGAACAGCAACATGCTTATATATTAGCGGATGTAACGATGACCTCTGTTAGCCCGATTAATTGGGCTAAAAAAGCAGTGGAGGTTTACCATCTTTTTAACATTGACCGCATTGTTGCTGAAGTGAACCAAGGTGGTGAGATGGTTGAGACGATATTGCGCACCATAGATGATCAAATATCCTATAGCGGGGTATTTGCTCGCAAGGATAAAAAAAGCCGAGCGGAGCCTGTTGCGGCGCTTTATGAGCAAGGCAAAGTGCACCATCTTGGCTTATTTGATCAATTAGAAGATGAAATGTGCCAATTTGACCATATAGCTAGCCGTTCCACAAAAAGCCCCGATAGAGTGGATGCTTTGGTATGGGCAGTTAGTCATTTATTGCTTAACGGCAGGGCCAATGTGCCTAGAATTCGTGATTTATAGTCAGAAAAATATAATTATAGCAATTAGAAAGAGAGATATGTCATTTCTTCAAACACTTGGTCTTGCCTTAAATACTCAGAATA
>JADGDI010000131.1 GCA_016744975.1 Hyphomicrobiales bacterium
TTGCCATTTCTTGAATAATGCTTTAGCATAATGTGAACATGTTTTATAACCCTCCCGTTTAGCAACCCAAAGTTGGCAATGCTCTAGCTGAAAATTTTATGTCAAAAAATTCCAAAAATCCAAAAACAATTGCTAAAGCAAAAACCCGACTTGAGAATGAGCAAATAATACTCCGCGCAGCTGAACAAGTATTTGCTGAATTTGGCTTTAAAGGCGCAACGACAAAAATGATAGCCGATCTAGCTGGCATTCCCAAAGCCAATTTACATTATTATTACCCAACCAAGGCCGCTTTATATAGTAAAATTGTCGAAAATATATTTGAAATATGGCTAGAAGCCGCTGACACATTCGATAATAACGCAGACCCCATTACGGCATTGTCAGGCTATATCGATAAAAAAATGGCAATATCACGAAAATATCCTTTTAGTTCAAAGGTTTGGGCAAATGAAATACTACATGGCGCACCAATTATTCAAGATTATTTAAAAACCCACCTAGCAGAATGGACACGCACGCGCGAAGCTGATATTCAAGTTTGGATTGATCAAGGACTGATAGACCCAATAGAGCCGCAACATTTATTATACATGATTTGGGCTACAACTCAGCATTATGCAGACTTTAACCACCAGATAGAAACTCTTAATAAAGGCAAACCACTCACCAACAAACAGTGGGATAATGCTTGCCGAGATATTAAAAAAATTATACTCGATGGCGTTGGTGCAAGAAATATTTCAACCAAAAGTACGAAGATTTCAAACAAGATAAAAACCAGAATTCAGCGTAAAAAAACCGAACAAATTTTAGCCGCAGCGTTGGTTGTTTTTTCAAAATATGGGTTTAGAGGTTCGACGATTGATCAAATCGCCGACCAAGCAGGCATGTCAAAACCCAATATCCTATATTATTTTAATAATAAAGAATCCCTTCACTCACATTTATTAGAACGCTTATTAACGGCATGGTTAGAACCGTTAAAACAAATAAACCCCGATGGTGAGCCAACAGAAGAAATATTGGCCTATGTGGAGAGAAAACTGCAAATGTCGAGAGATTTCCCTCGCGAGAGTCGGCTATTTGCCAATGAGATTTTGCAGGGCGCACCACATATTTACAACTTAATAACCGGCAACCTTAAAACCCTAGTCGAGCAAAAGGTAGCCACCATTGAAAAATGGCAAGAAATGGGTAAAGTCTCCCAAATTGATCCATATCATTTATTATTTTCAATTTGGGCAACGACCCAGCATTATGCCGATTTTGATGCACAAATTAGAGGCCTTATGGGCAAAAACCACCACCAACGATATGATGGTGCTGAAGCATTTTTAAGGCATCTATACCAAACTGTGCTTAACACCAATTAGCCGGTCGCTTATGCTTATCTTTAATGCAACTTCACCATCTAAAGCTAACAGCCTTCTTTTAAACAGAATTTAAAGCCCTACGCGCTTGATCAGATAACCAATTTAACATTCCGCGATATGGCAATGGTCCGAAACTTATCCGAGAGACTCCAAGGCCTTTTAAACTCTTAAGGTCAGGCGCATGTGGTAAAGCAATGATATTAACTGGCAAAGGGCATAAATCGCACAAGCGCCTAATGAAATCAGGGTCAACCAATCCTGGTGCAAAAAAGCCATCTGCACCAGCTTGTTCAAATGCTTTAGCACGCTCTATTGCAGCATCAAGCATGGTCTCATCATGGGATTCAGCTTTTGCCTTTAGAAAAATATCAGTCCTCGCATTTAAAAACACACCCTCCCCGATACTATCTGCACCTGCTCTAGCAGCAGCAACACGTTTAATTTGATCCTCTAATTCATAAAGTCCTTGTCCGCCGATAATTTGATCTTCAAAGTTAAATCCGGCGATACCAGCATCTACAGCTTCACTAATACAATTTGCAACTTGAGAAGCATCCGCATTATAGCCACCCTCCAAATCCATACTCACAGGCACAGATACAGCAGCTATAATGCGTTTAATATTTTCCAAAGCCATAGAAAAGGGAATTTTTTCACCATCTTCAAACCCTTGAGCAAGTGCCACAGGCGCGCTTCCAGTTGCAACTGCCGCCGCACCTGCAGATTCTACGACTTTTGCACTGCCAGCATCCCAAATATTATAAAGAATAATTGGATTATCTTTGTTATGTAATTCATTAAATTTATTTATACTCATTAAATTATATGGCATATTTATTTTCCAAGCTAATCAATAGTTAATTATCAAACACTTTGTATAATCCTAGGTGCTATCAAGAGATTGTATTTTTTGCTGAGAATTGTCAATTATTCGCCCTAACATTTTCATGAATTGTTCTTTTTCGACCTCACTAAAATCGTTAAACAAGGCTTCATTTACATCGCTATAAAAATCAATCATATGCGCAAGAGATGTGCCTTTTTTAGTCAAAAAAACTTTCACTTGGCGCCTATCTTTTTTATCATGTTTGCGTATCAATAAGCCCTTTTTTTCCATTCTTGCGATTAAGTTGCTTGCCGATGGCTCCGAGGCCCGATAATAAACAGCCAATTCACCAACTGTTTGA
Source organism: Hyphomicrobiales bacterium (assembly GCA_016744975.1). Taxonomy (GTDB): domain Bacteria; phylum Pseudomonadota; class Alphaproteobacteria; order Rhizobiales; family OSC116; genus OCS116. Next base: position 2,564 of record JADGDI010000131.1, read on the forward strand.
CCATCTGCACGCCATAACGCAGTAAGTAAAATCCATTGGCGCAGTGTAAGTCCCGATGGTACTAACATTTTTTCAGCAAGTTTGTTGCAGTTTTTGCTCGAAAACCCCAACAACCTGCCGACAGAAGGCAAATATGGCACAGATTGTTCGGTATTTAGTTTAGGTAGATTATTTTTATTTGACATATTTAGCATGCTATATAATATATAGACAATCATTCGAGTTAAAGATGACAAACACAAACATAAATTTACTATGATGTCAAAATCAATAATTTACCCATCATAAAATATCGTGACATTAACAAATAGGCTAAACATGAAAAACTATATGAAACAGGTTACCGCGGCATCCATTATTACGCTAATAGCGCTTACAGGCACAACTGCTTTTTCCGCTGGAAAAACCAATGAAGGCAAAGAACTTGCTAAAATGTCATTTGAATCCATCAAACGCGCTGATCGCGATTTTTTAGATATGGGTGAGATGGAGCTGTTCCGTGATTCTTTATTTGTTTCAATGGATCAGGACGATAATTCAAGCCTTTCATTTGAAGAGTATTTCGAGTGGGACTACGGGTTTAAACTTATCGCTGAAAAAGCCGGTAAACAAAAAGAATATTTAACAGCTATGAAAATTATGTTTGCGTTGTGGGATTTAGATGGCGACGGCCAACTAACCGAAGCGGAGCATAGGCAAACTTTAGCACGTGATTTCCAGCGCGCCGACTTAAACCATGATGCTGTGCTTAGTAAACCAGAATTTTTTGGTGCATTTTCAATGAATGTTGCACTTAAAGCCGCACTAAAGGACTAAGGAAATTGATATGACAAAAGGATTAAGCGCCATTTATGGCAGCATTGCATTTTTTGCCCTCTTACATTTTGGTTTGTCTGCAACGGGACAAACCGAACGCGCTATGGCAGCCACCTTTATCGGTGGTTCGGCAATGATTTTGATGGCATGGGCAATTTGGCTTTCAAATAGGCCGCTATGGTTAGAAAACTGGTTTGGCGGATTAGATAAAATTTATTTGGTTCACAAATTTATTGGCGTTTCTATTCTCTTACTCATTCTTATCCATTTTTTTGCTGTTCCGAAATTAGAAGCAGCTGATCGGTTGCCACCAGCTGGTTTGTCGGCACTCACAGGCTGGCTTGGTTCCCCCGTTGGCATGATCAGCATGATACTTATCATTCTGTCAATTGTCATTTCGCTGAATCGAAAAATCCCTTATCATATCTGGATCAAGCCACACAAACTTATGGGCTTGTTATTCATTGCTATATTTATCCATATGCTACTCTCTCCAGTCGAGATCTTTAACGGTAAATCTGCTTCTGGCATTATGCTTTTCCTTGTTGGGATATTTGGTACAGGTGCATATTTTTTCCGTCAATTTAACAGTGGCAAACGTGCAATTGAGTATAAATTAACCGCTGTCAATCAGTTGGAACGAGCAACTGAACTTGTTCTCACGCCCTCAACAAAACAGAAGATCGATTTTAAATCTGGTCAATTTGGATTTGTATCGCTTGATCAAAAAGGCTTTGACGAATCCCATCCCTTCACCATTTCCAGCGCTCCAAGTGAAGGTGAATTACGCTTTACCGTTAAAGTGCTTGGTGATTTTACCCGCCGCGTGCGTGACGAACTGAAAGTTGGTGCTAAAGCCAAAGTCGAAGGGCCTTATGGGCGTTTTAACATGCAAATTGCGAATAAAGACCAAGTTTGGGTTGCTGGTGGCGTTGGCATCACGCCCTTTTTAAGTGCAATGCGGGATATGAAAGTTGAAGATGATCGCAATATTACATTATTCTATTGCGTACAGGAAACAAAGCAGGCCTTGTTTTTAGAAGAATTTAATGCAAAATTTGGTGACTGCCCCAACCGTAAATTAGTTATTTTAGAATCCAATCACAAACAATTTGCTACAACTGAAATAATTTCCGAAGCAGTTAAGGGAGAGTTAAATCAGTATGATATCTTTCTCTGTGGCCCTAAGATAATGGTTGATGGCCTTAAGAAGTCACTCAAAAAGGCAAAGGTTTCAAAAAATAAAATTCATAGCGAAGCTTTTGAATTTAGATAAGCTTTCCTAATTTAATAAAGTAAAAACACTAATATAAGCGCCCTCGGTAGATCATATTTACTTGTAGGGCGTTTTACTGTCAGAACAGAAACATACCCCCCCAGAAATCAGAACATAAAATCAAGTCACTTTACTTTACTTTAAAATTAA
>JADGDI010000132.1 GCA_016744975.1 Hyphomicrobiales bacterium
TTCGTAGGCAAGGCTAATATTATGAGAGTGGAGCTCAGCTATGCTCTATTCATTGAGGAAAAACTGGGGGAACAGGTTTGCTATAGGCAGTACGTGAATGAGAAGATACCGCCTATTAGCAATCGTTTATCCAAGGGCATAAACATATGCCCTCAAATCTATTTGGTTCAAACACTTGATACGCTAAAATTTGATGCGCGCACCAGCCATTACACCATCCCACTGCGCAGAAGCATCGGTTGTTGAGCCATCAAGATCAAGCTCATAATGGCGGTAACCAATAAAGAGATCCATTGCTGCGGCATCAATTTTCTGGATGATACCAACACCATAAACGGTTGCCTCAGAACCATTTGTGCTACCTGTGCCCCCAAGAGCCCCTAGGTCGCCATCATTCAGGCGATAGTCAGAAAATGAGCCATATTCACCATAAATTTTGGTTTTACCAGCAGCGTTCATTTTCCCTGTCCAGCCCGCTTTAAGGTAGTAATATGAGGCATCGGCTGTAATATCACCATTATCAGCAGGATCAATGTCTAGTTTACCAGCAGCGACCGTCAGGTTTAGTCCCGTTGGGACATGCATCATAGAAGCAGAACCAGAGAGTTTTTTCTTGTCACCTTTTGTACTGCGATCCTCATCCGATTCGACCTGATAGCCAATACCAGCTGCAAAACGCAAGACACCGCCAAATTCATTGGCATAGCGCAAAGCAACATCATAGAAATCATCTTCGCCAATAGCACCAGAAGCCGTGAAGCCAGCAAAAGTTGGGGTGTCATAACGGATAATATCCTTACGGCCACCATCAAGATTGCTGAAATATTTATCCCAATGTGTGCCTGCATTTCCCGTTGCGTTGGCAACATTAAAATCACCTTGCCAGTCATCGACATCAGACGCTGCAATGACAGATGTACCACCAAGATCAATCTCTGCAATACCGTCAGTCGCGGTGGCTGTGTGACCCAGTATAATTCTGCCAAAGGACTTGTTTTTTAGGTAAAGGAAATCATGACGCAGGCTTGGGGATCCGCCATCAGTAGCGTCATCATTATCTTCATCAACCTTGTTTGAGAGCGTATCATTGACACCATATTCAATACGGTAACCAGCTGACCAGCCGCCGCCGATCTTGGCTTTGCCTTTCATGCCGAAACGTGAAACGGAATTTTCATTGCCAACAGAGTATATGTCACTGTCTTCACCATTATCCCAAAACATAATAGCACGATTGACTTGACCATAAAGCTTCAAGGAGACCTTGTCATTGCCTTTACGCGCCGTTGTGGATTCGAGTTCTACAACACGTTCTTCCAAGTCTGCACAGCAATTTCCGCCAAGATCCGCAGCAGATGTTGTTATTACTGAACTAATCGTAAAAGCTGAAATCATTAGAGCCAACTTACTCACGGTTTCCATTTTACTTTGAAACATTCTTTTAATCCCTGATTACTGATTGTCTTTGGTCTGATCTCAGGACTTGTTAAACATCCAAGAAACAAACAAAAAATATGACTAATACTTCAGGATCGTCCGACAACATATTTGGAAAATTCCTGTGCTTTCACCTTTAGAAATGTTTTGTGTAACTTTTATTACAATTGTGGGCGCAACAACAAACTGTGCTCTTTATGTTACAGTTTCGTCATCATTGACCCATTCTCCATGAGGAACGAAACCCGACAATTAGGTCTTGCGAAAGCTCTTATTTGAATTTTTGAGAAATTTAACATCCCAAAAATCATATTTTTTTAGTTAACTTTAAGAAACTGTCACAAAAAGACATTAGTTTTGAGTAAGAAAATAGCTTGCTAAATGGAGCAATCAAGCCGTGAAGGGAATTCTGTGTCCTCAAAAGTGGTGCTTTTCAATCTTAGGCTGATATAAACTCGCTCGTTTGGCGTTAGTGCATAGTGCAAGCAAGTGGAATCACTTGCGGGTTAAGATATGCGCCATTAAAGGGCTAGGGTAAGGTCATCTGACCGAACTTTCTTGCAAGTTGCCCTAGAATAAGGTCATGTATATGGATCAAGTTGCACAAAAAAAATATCACTCTCTTTTCCTTTCTGATATTCATTTGGGGTCGAAAAGCAGCCAAGCGGAAAACCTCGTTGATTTTCTCAAAAATCACGATGCGGAAAACTATTATTTGGTTGGTGATATTGTTGATTTTTGGCAATTACGCAAGAAAACGCGCTGGCCCCAATCGCACAATGAAATTTTGCAACTATTACTGGGAAAAGCTCAGAACGGGGCAAAAATTACCTATATTCCTGGCAATCATGACGAAGTCTTACGTCATTATTGCGGTTACGATTTTGGTGGAATCAAAATTGAACGTAACACAATCCATAACAGCCCTGATGGGCGACGTTTTCTTGTCATGCATGGCGATGAATGTGATGCAACAGTCTTTCACGGGAATTGGCGTGCTATTTTAGGCGATAAGACCTATGAAATTTCCATAATTTTGAATAGTCATTACAATCGGCTACGCCAATTATTAGGCAAACCATATAGATCACTACCAACTCTTTTGAAAAAGAAACTTGGTAAGACTTTTGACTATATTGCTGATTTTGAATCTGCTCTAATTCAGGAAGCCAAGAAACGAAATGTAGAAGGTATCATTTGTGGTCATATCCATCATGCAAAAATTGATAATATTGAAGGTATAACCTATATGAATACTGGTGACTGGGTTGATGATTGCTCTGCAATTGGTGAAACCTCGGAAGGGTGTTTTGAGGTTGTTCATTGGCGCAAACAACAAGATACATATCACCAACCTGTCTTTATGAATGAGGCCGTTAGCAAAAGCCGTGCAGGTGTTTAGGTCACCCTTATTTTCAATGCAGGAGATATCAAAATAAACAATGTTATCAATATGTTAAACTGTCATATAGCTGTAATGTAGGACTGCTATAAATTCCTTGAGACCATCAGGTTTTCTTTTAAACAAGGAGTTTATAATATGAAATTTCAATTTTTGACAAGTGTTGCAGGGCTTGCCCTTCTGGCCTCAACAGCCATCACCCCAGTATTTGCCCGTGACCAGATTTCAATTGTTGGCTCTTCAACAGTGTTTCCTTTTTCAACCACGGTTGCTGACCGTTTTGGCAAGAAAACAAAATTCAAGACCCCAAAAGTTATTTCGACGGGTTCTGGTGGTGGCATGAAATTGTTTTGTAAGGGCAATGACATTGATACACCCGATATTACCAACGCCTCACGCCGTATGAAGGCTAAGGAATGGCAAAAATGTCAAGCGGCTGGGGTCACAGACATTACAGAGGTTGTGGTTGGGTTTGATGGTATTGTATTGGCAAATGCCAAGGCTGCCCCAACCTTTACACTGACCCGCAAGCAAATATACCTCGCTGTTGCTGCCATGGTGCCAGGTAAAGACGGCAAGCTGGTTAAAAATCCGCATAAAAAATGGTCTGATATTGATGCCTCTTTGCCAAATAGTGCGATTGAAGTGTTTGGCCCGCCACCAACCTCTGGCACACGCGATGCTTTTGAAGAAATTGCGATGGGTAAAGGCGCGCAAAAAATTGGATGGATTAAGGAATTAAAGGGCTTGAAAGTTGGCGACCCCAAAATTGCTGAACTTGCAAAAAAACATAATATTCCTGCTGATTTTCTCGTAAAAGGCGGCAAGCCAACCAAGGGCAAGAATATTTACAAAAAGATCGCTTTTCATGTTCGTGAAGATGGCCTCTTTATTGAAGCTGGCGAAAATGACAATGCGATTGTTGGACAGTTGGAAGCCAATACCAAAGCCGTTGGCGTGTTTGGATTTTCTTATCTTGACCAGAACCAAGCCAAGCTGAAAGGCGCAAATGTAAACGGTAAAAACCCCACATTTGAAAATATTGCAGATGGCTCTTACCCGATTTCTCGCTCGCTATATTTCTATGTCAAAAATTCACATGCAGATGCTGTGCCAGGCATCAAAGAATTTGTCAAAGAATTTATGTCTGAAGACGCGACAGGAGACGAAGGCTACTGCGTTGATAAGGGGCTTATTCCATTACCAGAAGCAGAACGCACCAAAATGGTCAAACAGGCTGTTGGCCTTGTTAAGATGACGGGTGAAGAAAAGCTGAAATAGGAAATATAATATAATGATGAGTTTGACATTCCTCATGATTGCAGGGCTTTCGAGCCTTGCTTTTTATACAGCGCGTTCCCGTGCCATTGAGGTGGCAGGGGCGCGCTTGTCTGTCTTGCATTCTCGGCCAATCTATCATGGGCTTTATGCTGCTCTTCTTGTTTTTCTTTCTGGCGTTGTCGTTGCCCTTTGCCTCACGATTGGTGCGAATTGGTATATTCACGACCAGATGACACAGGCGATGCCTGTTGCGGCTCAAAAATTATCACCCCTGCTTCAAGAACGTATCGTTATTGATGCCAAGACCATTGCTCAAGGCGGCATTGTTGGAAAAACCAGTGATACTATTGCTTTGGAGGCGCGCCAGCACCTTGCAAGCGTCTATCAAAAACTTGTCTCCCTTAAAAACTGGGTCTTGCCTTTAGCCGCAATCCTTGTTGCTTTGCTTGCTTTTTTGATTGCTTGGTTGCGGATCAAACCTGATTTTCGCTCTCGAAACCGTTTTGAAAAAATAATGCGGTTTGTTTTGATGTCGAGTGCGACCCTCGCCATTATGACAACCTTTGGTATTTTGTTTTCCCTGATTGGTGAAACTGTTAGTTTTTTCCAAAATGTTTCTATTTTCAAATTTCTGTTTGGCACGCATTGGTCGCCCTTATCAGGCG
>JADGDI010000133.1 GCA_016744975.1 Hyphomicrobiales bacterium
AGATTGAGGAGGAGAAGGTATGTTTAACCCCTTTAACCCGAAAGCCAACTCAGTTGGCTTTTTTATAAAATGAGAATCCTGGAATAAAAATCACCAGTTTTTTACCCAACACCCAACATTTTTTGTTTTTTTTTATCTCTGATTATAAATATAAATCTTGTAGACATTAATAATGTCGAAATCAAAATAAAGGTATGTGCTTGCCACTTTTCTAAGGGCAAGTCATCAAGTATAATATGATATTTATATACTTTTGCTAAATACACATAACCGCCCCATGCAATTAGCCAACAATAAATAACACATAAAATACCCGCAACAACAGCAACAATTCGCTTGTTTTTATCCGTTAATGAATTGGTAACCACATCAACACCAATATGAGCACCCTTTTTAACGCAATATGACGCGCCAAACATAACCATCCAAGCAGAGCATAATTGCGTTAACTCATCTGCCCATAATGTGCTGGTGTTTAAAAACCGAGCAATAACCTCCATGAATACCAACAATGTCATTACCACTAATAGCAATGAAAGCATGTTTTCTTCGAATTTTTCGATAAACTTTCCCATTTTCCCTCATCCCAAATTATTGTGCCAAGCTAACATAAGCTTGGCACAACTATAAAGTTAAACTTTATTATTTGTTAGATGCAATAGCAGCATCAATCACGTCTTGGCCAATTTCTTCTGCAAATTGATCCCAAACTGGTTTCATAGCTGTAACCCATTGATCACGTTGCTCTTTAGTTAGCTCATGAACAGTTGTACGACCTGAATCAACAATCCGCTTCATATCACTTTGTGATTTTTCTTCAGCAGCAGCATTACCAATTTTGACAGCTTCATCTAATGATTTTTGAATTTCATTGCGAAGGTCTGCATCCAAACCATTCCAGAATTCGGCACTTGTTACCACCATATAATCTAACAAACCATGGTTAGAGTTGGTGATATGATCTTGAACTTCAAAGAATTTCTTTGAGTAGATGTTTGACCATGTATTTTCTTGGCCGTCAATCGCATTGGTTTGTAACAGTGTAAACACTTCAGAATATGGCTTTTTAAGTGGCACTGCTTCAACAGCTTCAAACTGAGCTTTCAATACATTAGATGACATGATACGGAATTTTCTGCCAGCAGCATCATTTGGTACTAATAATGGGTTATTAGCAGATAGTTGCTTCATGCCATTATGCATATAACCAAGGCCAATTAGACCTTTTGATTGAAGCGATTTAAGCATCATTTGACCTTGTTCGCCAGATTGGAAACGTTCAACTGCGCTCATATCTTGGAACAAGAATGGTAGGTCATATACTTGTAATATTTTAGTATATTTACCAAATTTTGAAAGTGAAGGTGCAGCAAGTTGCACATCACCAAGTAACATGGCTTCTAATACTTTTTTATCGCTGAATAATTGTTGGTTTGGAAAGACTTCAACTCTTACTTTACCTGCAAGGCGTTGATCAATCAATTCCTTGAATTTATTTGCCATAATGCCCTTGGGCGTGTTTTCTGCCACAACATGGCTAAATTTGATAACAATTTCACCAGCATTGGCAACACCTGTTACCGCCAACATTGCAATAGCAGATACCGCAAGTTTGAATTTATTCATATTATTCTCCCAGTTTTTTTAATATACCTCATCGTCGATAAGGTTAACCATTTATTAGCAAATGGCGTGCCAGATTTTATGCTTTCTACAGCAATAGTTCTAGACGTTTGAATTTAAAGTATAATTTAAGATATTAGAACATATCAACATTAATTACCTGTGCGAAATATCGCACAAGATATGTAGAATATCACTGTTTTTTGTGCGACATTTCGGACTGACTAATATAATCCGCTCGGTTAAGCTCATATCTAGATAATTTGTCATAAAATGTTTTTCTTGGTAAACCAAGTGCATTACAACAGGATTGAACATGGCCTTTATGCTCATTTAAGCAGGTAATAATTTCTTGCTTTTCATAGTTTTTAACCCGTTCACTGAGTGGTATGGCTTCTATTTGATTGCCAAAACTTTCTAAATTGGGTGAATTGTCTATGCCCAAGGCTATGCGCTCGCAGTAGTTTTTTAATTCTCTCACATTTCCTGGCCAATCGTGGCTTGAAAGTTCCGACAACTTGAGATTGGAAATCTTGAAAGGCTTGATATTATGTTTTTTAAATGAGTCATTTAAAAAATATTTGGCGAGTAGTGGAATATCTTTTTTTCGTTCGTTTAAAGTCGGGATATCAATAACGGCAACATTTAGTCGGTAAAATAGGTCTTCTCTAAAACTGCCTAACTTACTTTCTTCTAAAAGATCTTTTTTAGTTGCCGCAATCACTCTAATATCCAGATCAATCAATTTATTACTGCCCAAGCGCTCAAGGTTTCTCTCTTGCAAAATGCGCAACAGTTTCACCTGTAAATCAAGTGGCATTGATTCAATTTCGTCTAAGAATATCGTACCGCCTTGAGCAAATTCAAACTTGCCAATTCTCTCATTTATTGCGCCTGTGAAGGAGCCTATTTCATGGCCAAACAATTCACTTTCAATAACAGAACTAGGCAATGCGCCGCAGTTAATGGCAACAAATGGCGCTGCTGAGCGGCCGCTTTCTGCATGCAATACTCTAGCAACAAGCTCTTTGCCGACACCTGTTGCACCATTAATTAGAATATCAACCTTCGTTGGTGCAATGGTTTTTACCTTTAGTTTCAGGTTGCTGCTAACCAATGAGTCACCAATTATTGAATTAATATGACCTTTGGATTTGGGCCTTTGCAACTCTTGTACTGTTAAGAAAAGTCGCCTACTCTCTAATGCGCGCTCAAGGTTGTTCATTAATTTGTTATTATTGTATGGCTTTTGGACAAAATCATAGGCGCCATTTTTAACCGCCTCAACGGCCAGTGCCACATCACCATGGCCTGTAATTAAAATAACAGGTATTTCTGGATCAATTTTCTGAACATGGTCAAGCAGTGCCATGCCATCCATTGGTTGCATGCGAATATCAGATACAATAATCCCATTGAAATCTCGATTAATGCGAGACAGCATATCGTTTGGAGATGAAAAACAGAGATGATCAAAACCCGCAATTTGAAAAGATTGTGCAATTGAATTTCTAATATGTTGCTCATCATCAATAAATAAAATCATGCTCATTTACTTGTCCATTATATTATATTTACTGGTAGCTTTATCTCAAAACGTGCGCCGCCAGATGGCCTATTAAAGGCTTCTAAAATACCGTCATATTCCTCAATAATTGAGCGGCTAATTGAAAGCCCAATGCCCATGCCATGTTCATCTTCTTTTGTCGTATAAAATGGTTTGAAAATAGACTCGATTTTATCGCCACTTAAGCCTTCACCAGTATCCCTAATAATTATCACTACCAGATCATCATTATAACTGACTTCTATATTCAGTATCTTTACCGATGATTTTTGCATCGATTCGAGCGCATTTGATATTAAATTCATCAATACCTGTTCAATTCGGACGCTATTTGCCAAAATATGCACATCCTTTTTGGGCAGTGTCATTTCTAGTTGAACCTCGCGCCGCTGAAATTTGGACTGCATAAACCAGACTGTTTCACTAATCACTTTATTTACTGAAATCTGCTCAACCTCAGTCGGCCTCTTGCTTGCAAATATTTTTATATGATGAATAATTGCTGCCATTTTTTCAGATAATTTTGCAATATAATTAATATTTTGACCAACCATTTTTAAATCATTATTTTGAATATAGCTTTTGGCATTTTCAGTATAATTACTAATTGCAGTTAACGGTTGGCTCAATTCATGGGAGATTGCCGCAGACATTTGCCCTAATGCAGCAAGCTTTGCGGTTTGCACCAAATCATCTTGTACCTGTTTTAATTCTTTAGAGCGTACTTCAACCCTTAACTCTAGTTCATCGGCCAACTGGCTTTTAAATGCCAGTCTTTCGACGCCCAACTTATGGCGGGCGCGTATTGCCAAGCTTAAATACCATAATGACATAACCAGAACGACAGCAATCAAACTTGTTATCAGCGCTGGTGTAATAATTTTCTTTTCCTCAATTAAATTTGTAAAGCTCCAGCCAATTTTAGGGATGAATAACATTGTTTTTAAATAAGTTTTAGTCCTATGGTCTATACGCATCTTTACTAATTTAGCGTGTAATATATTGTTGGATGGGCTTATAATTAACTCACCAATTTGTTTGCCACTATAACGTTTGGTTTTGAGTATAAAATCTAGCGCTGTCTGATCAATCTCACGGGTTTTTTTATACAGAAGACTTGGGTTGCTTGATAAAAATACAATCCCATAATTGTCTAGAATCATCAGAGTTTGATCGCGATGTTTAATGATATTTTCTAGCTCATCAACGGCAACTTTTAGTACTAAAACGCCAATAACTTCTGAGCCATTAAAAATTGGCTCGGAAAAATAGTAGCCCCTTATGCCTGAATCTATACCCACTGCATAAAATTGCCCAGAAGCGCCAGTAACGGCCTGTTCAAAATAAGGTCTAAATTTATAATTGTTACCAACAAAGCTATTTTCTTGCTGCCAATTGCTGGATGCTATCGTCATGCCATCATGATTCAACAAATAGATTTCTGAGGCAGATGCTATATGTTTACTTTGTAGCAATATATTATTGATTTTATGAACTAATTGCTTATCTTGCTCATCCTTTAATAGCGTTAAAAT
>JADGDI010000134.1:0-2436 GCA_016744975.1 Hyphomicrobiales bacterium
GCAGACAGGCCAAAGGCTGTGGCGGGTGATGGAAAACGATTTAGAACATTGGGGGGCAAAAAATGACAGTCGGACAATGGTCAACCAATAAGCATTTAAACGGCAATATCGACCCAGAATTAAACTGGGAAGAAGGCCAACCAACCAAGGATGTTAATAATAGCGCACGTTCTATGATGGCTGAAATTGCCAAACAATTAGAAGATAATAACGGTGTTGCTTCCAGCTCAAGTATTTCTGGCGGTCAAAGTATTTACGTTGTTGAATTAAATGCAGCTGTTACTAGTTTTGATGAATTACGCGGGTTTTCGTTTATCCCTGACGCGGATAGCAAGGGCCACCCGCTGATGATTGTAAAGGGTGCTGGGCAAACTGCTCTAGCTGCTAAACCTATCGTTTTTAAGCGCAATACAAATCTTGAAAATGGTTATTTTAAAAAAGGTAGCCTTGTTCATTTAACTTATCACGGTGGTGAATATATCACCGATGCGATCACTCAAGTATTTCACCCTGACAACGAAACGCTTATCGCGCGAGATGAAGCCTTTGCAGCGCGTGATATTGCCGTAACAGCTAGTGAAAGCGCTTTACATTCAAAACAAACCGTAATCGCTGTGCAAGCAAACATGACCCATATGGCAAGTTTGGCACAGCCTAATTTAATCATGCCTTGGATTGAAGTTAAATGCATGTTGCATCTTGCTTTAACCCAATTAGCCATATTAGAAGGAGCGACCCCAGCATGACAGATTTAGCAAATGCCACAACTACAGTCCAGTTGGCAGGTGATAAGATCGATAATTTAATTACCGATTTACAAACTTTCCCGACTGCCATTCGAGTTGAACTCGATGCTAAAAAAGCGGAAATTGACCTTTATCGGATAGAAATTAGCGACGAAATTCAGGCCGAAGTCGCGGCCGTTCGATTGCTTGCGCAAGTCAACCAAGGTTATGGCTTAGACAATAGCCAATTTTTGATTGACCAGCGCGAGAATGGCAGCGCCGCAACAACTGGTTTTGCAAGAGACAGATGGCAAGCGGCAACTTTAGCCACTGTATCGGTTGCCAATGAAGCCAACGGCACAATAACCATCACGGGGAAATTAAAGCAGATTTTGGAGCGAAATATTTGGGTGAATAAAAAAGTTACAATTTCAGTAACTGATTTAGACACTGATTTACTGGTATATTGCGGGCAAAATAATGTTGGTACTATTATAAACGGGTCAGGCGTTCGATCTGTTACTATTACAGGTGCTGAGGGTGTCGGCGTTGGCTCTAGATCATTTTATATTGAGCCTAAAAATGGCGGTAGCGCTAATTTTAAGGATTTCACCTTTGATATTGGTGAAGTTAGAACTGCGTTTAAGCCAGCGCACCCACAAGATGACTTAGCACGTTGCCAACGCCATTTTGAGGCGGGAAAGTTTCGCGGTTGTTGGAATGCGTATTCTGGCGGTTTTGCGTTTTGGGAGTATGTGTCGTTTAAAGTGCAAAAGAGCGTCAAACCGACCATGGTTTTGGAGATTAAAGAGATGAGAAACAGTTCTGGCGGGGCTTTATCACCCTCCTCTTATACGCTGGTTCTTGCTGATTATTTAGGTAGTCAAAGCGCACTAAATGAAAAAGGCTTTGTCCCGTATTCAGCAGATGGCGTATTTACTAATAACACAATTGGCTATGGCTATTACGAATGGTCAGCAGCAACAGGCTTATAGAAAGATATTGAAATGATGAGATTTACAAAAGATAACGTGGCGATTGTTAAAGATGGGGTTCATGTTCCATGCCTAGAAGAAAATATGACCTACCATTTGATAAAGTTTGGCGACCCTGAAAAGGGTATTTTACCAACTATTAATGATGTTGAACCGTTTGAAGAAAAACAGTATTCAGACGATGAAATAATCGCCGAAGGTGAAAGTATGATTTCTCAAATCGTTGGTAAAGCTTACACGCCTGACGCTTGGAAGTCGGCAGCATATTTGACCAAAAGATATGAGGCTGAGTATATTCTAGCATTAAATGATATGGCAGATATTGACGCTAAAAAATGTCGTATATTATCTGCAGAAGCAACCAGTAAGAAAATTGTTTTATTAGATTTGGCAAGAATTGTGATTAGTAGAGTTACTGCCTATGAGCAATTGGTTATGGCAGTTGGCGAAGCTGTAGAAACTATGAAAGTGCTGGTTGAGAACGCAGAAAATGAACAGGCAAAACGCGCTATTGTGGTTAGCCTGGTCGAAAAGTTCAAAAAAGCAATTTAACCCTACCTAATAGAATTAGAACATCAGAGCCGCTTATGCGGTTTTTTTTTTTTTTTTTATATTGAATACTCCAGATGGCATTACAATGAGTGTTAACTGGCGGGAGATAGTCAGCGAAAGAAGAGCTTCTGTCTTGCTGCATTTACTCCCTGATCACACTATTG
>JADGDI010000134.1:2446-4689 GCA_016744975.1 Hyphomicrobiales bacterium
GCGCTGTGCCGCCAACTGAAAATGATACGATTAGCAGTGTCTTAGCGCTTAAAACTGCAGCGTTAAATATTACTTATATTCAAAAACTATATGTGCGGTGCTTAACCAGCAATGTACAAATTGTTGTTGCGGATGTGCCGAATTATTACGCTTATCAGAATGGGCATAATACCACGGCTGACGATGCGTTTTTAACGGCAAGAGCTGTTTATAAAATGGCCGACAATTCACGTAAGAACATGGATGCTTGGATTGCGCTGGGGCGGGTAAATATTGACGCCACAACTGCTTTAATTGCTGCTGGGCATGTTACCCAATGGTCAACCGAAACAAGACCTGAGCCGCCAATTGATAACAAGATTGGTAAAAATACCGACCTTGGCGAGTTTGAATATTATGATGGTGCGGAATATCAACTATTGTTCCCCGTAATTGTAGAAGAAGAAAAACCTATCAGTGATGAACTGCATAGCGAAATGTTTTTTAATTAGAAGATAAAAAAGAAAGGAATAATCATGGCGAGAATACCAATGATATTTGCTGAAGCTTTTAACGGTGTAACTAGTGGGACTTATACAGTTCCTGCGGGCAAGTATGCTGTTGTAAATGCGCATACTGTGGCCCAATCCCCAAGTCACAACCCATATGTATCAATCAACGGCGGTCGGGTGGCGCGTGCGTCAGGCTATACTACATCATATGGAGCTAGTGCGAGTGCTCAAGGCATTGTTTGCCCTGCTGGGACGACAATTTTGGCATTCTCGCATACCTCTAATTGTTGCTCTATTGCATCGGGGTTTTTGTATGATTTACCAACTGCCTAACGCCTAAATCTCACTAAATTATTGAAAGGGTGCGAAATGTACCATATTTACCAAACCAATATTAAGCCCGCCATTAATGGCAAACGCTCGCTTTGTTTGCAACATTTTGAAACTTATGACGAAGCACTGTTTGAGCAAGTGATTGCGCAAGCAGGGTGGCAAGGCGATTTGCCCGCAAAATTTGTGCCTATGTCAGAAGATGTTAAACTGGGCAATGTGTCATTTACAGTTGGTATTGCAAAGCTGACGGTGAAGCATGTGAATGATAAAAACCATACTGAGCTTAGCCGTGATTATGTGATTAAGGCTGGCAAGCATGTGTTGACGATTACGCATGATGTTGAGCCGCCAGCCGAAGTTGAAGAAGTGGTTTCCAAGCCTTAAACATTTTATGAATTGACCAACTTTATTTGAGGCGAAAATGACTGAATTTACAGAATTACCAATTGTACGGCTTAGTGTTAACGGGCGAAATTGTGGAGTACACAAAGGATTTAGCTATGAACTTGGCAGCAAAGGCAGCGGCAATATTGTTTGCATTAACGCGGGTTACCCAAGTGATGGCCTTAGCTTGCCTTGGTATTTGTTTCCAATTCGATTATTCGCCCCAAGATGGCATTATTTAAAAGCGACTTTGGTGCATGACAAGCTTTGCCAAGATTTGTTTTATTTTGACAAAGATGGGTTGAAAATAAAAATCAGCCAGCGCGATATTGATGCTGAGTTTAAAACCTCGCTTATCGCGCTTGGCATGAATAAGTATTTTGCACAGGCTTATTATTGTGCTGTGCGGTTTTACCAAATTTTAGCGGGGCGCGGGTAAATTATGGATGATAAAACACTATTATCAATTGGTGGCTCAATATTGGCCGTGGTGGGCATGGTTTTTAGCTTTTCTCGCGCTAATAGCGCCAAGTTTAAAGACGTTCATAACAAGATTGAGAAGGTTAAAGACGATTATGTTCGGCGCGATGATTTAGATAAGCGATTAGAGCATATCGAGAAAGGTCAGGTCGATTTGAATGCAAAAGTTGATCGTTTGCTTGATCGGAAATAACCACAAACACAGTTGAAAAAATTAACATGCTGCCTTTTGGCGGCTTTTTTTATGGAGAATGATATGAAAATATCTGACGATGGACTTGCCATCATTAAAAAATACGAGGGCCTAAGATTAAACGCCTACCGCTGCCCCGCAAGAGTTTGGACAATTGGCTATGGCCACACGCACCAAGTTAAATCTGGTGATGTTATTACCGAAGCCATGGCAACCGAGTATTTGCGTGGTGACGTGAGACATGCCCAACAGACTATTGAACGTTATGTAAAAGTTGATCTTACCCAATCTCAATTTGATGCTTTGGTGAGCTTTATCTTTAATGTTGGCTCGGGTGCTTTTAGAAAATCAACTTTGCTTAG
>JADGDI010000135.1:0-3100 GCA_016744975.1 Hyphomicrobiales bacterium
TGGCAGTTGGTTGTTGGGCCTAGAGGTTTGAAAGACGGTAAGGTAGAGCTTAAAAACCGCAAATCTGGTGAAAAACAAGAGCTAACCATTGATGAAGCAATCGCTAAGCTGACCCAATAAGCACCGCCATTTAAACATTTTATAATCAAAAGGCATATGAAATATGACCGAAGTTAACGGCCAACAAATTCCTATTAAAAAAGGCAAAAATCGCGCCTTTGGTAGTTTTGAGCGGGTGCTCGCATTTCGTTATATCAAAGGCAAAAAACGCGATGGCTTTATTTCGGTTATATCGGGTTTTTCATTTTTGGGTATCATGCTTGGTGTTGCAACATTAATCATCGTCATGTCGGTTATGAACGGTTTTCGCGAGGAACTAACCTCAAAAATATTGGGCATGAACGGCCATATTGTCCTATCTGGCCGCTCAGTAAATTTACCAGAATATAATCAAATCGCACAATATGTACGCGATGTTGAGGGGGTAGTGTCTGCAGCACCTGTAATTGATGGCGGCGTATTGGCCTCTGGTCGTGGCGAAAATAGCGGCGCTTACGTCCGCGGCATGTTTGAGAATGACATTAAAGACCTTCCGCTCATTTCTGAAAAAATTGTATTTGGCACGTTAGATGGTTTTGATAAGCGCGATCATGTTGCAATTGGCAGCCGTATGGCCGCAAAATTTGGCGTAACGGTGGGTGATGCAATTAGCCTGATCTCACCCAATGGCTCAGTAACGCCATTTGGTGTATCCCCGCGCCAAAAAGACTATGTGATCGCAGCAATTTTTGAGGTTGGGGAAAGCCGGTTCGATAGCCAATTTGTGCTGATGCCATTTGCTGAAGCCCAGCTATATTTTAATAAAGAAGCCAACGCTTCAGCGGTTGAAATTATAACCGAAAATCCAGACGATATTGAAGGCATAAAAAATGAAATTTCCCGCCTAACTCAAGAGAATAAACTAGATTTATATATGGTAGATTGGCAACAAAATAACGCAGCCTTTTTCAGTGCTCTAATGGTCGAGCGCAATGTTATGTTCCTAATTTTGATGCTAATTGTTATCATTGCCTCATTTAATATCATTTCGGGCATGATCATGTTGGTTAAGGATAAAAGCCACGATATTGCAATTTTGCGGACCATGGGGGCAGGGCGCGCCACCATTCAGCGGGTATTTTTTATGACGGGCGGCATCATTGGCTTTTCAGGAACATTATTTGGCTTTATTCTAGGGGTTGTAGTTTGCGCCAACATCGAATCCATCCGCCAATTTATCTCCTACCTAACCCAAACTGCCATATTCTCTCCTGAGTTATATTTTCTCTCCGAATTGCCAGCAAAAATGCAGATGGAAGAAATCATAACCATTGTGGTTTCAGCATTGTTTATGTCCTTGCTTGCAACCTTATATCCTTCATTTCGAGCATCCAAAACTGACCCCGTAAAAGCACTCAGATTTGAGTAAGAAACCATAATTTATAATAAGTCGGTATTTAGTCGATATTCAAAAGAGATTTTATGTCAAATAATGTAATCCTATCCCTTAAAAATATAAAGCGAGCCTATGGCGAGGCAAGCAATGAATTGTTGATTTTTGAGAAGCTTAACCTTGAAATAAAAAAAGGTGAAATGGTCGCTTTGGTCGGCCAATCGGGCAGCGGTAAATCATCCTTACTTCATATTGCAGGCCTATTGGATACACCAAGTATGGGCGAAATTACCATTGATGGGCATAATTGTAATAATCTATCAGACGTAAAGCGCACTGAAATTAGGCGTCATCAAATTGGCTTCATTTATCAATTCCATCATTTGTTGCCAGAATTTTCAGCGGTTGAAAATGTTGCTGTCCCGCTGCGCTTAAATGGCAATAATAAGCAAACTTCCATGGCACGCGCTGAGCAAATATTAGAAACACTTGGCATGCAACCAAGGCTAAACCATATGCCGGGTGAATTATCAGGCGGTGAGCAGCAACGCATCGCTATAGCACGTGCATTTGCAACCAGTCCTAAATTAATTTTGGCAGATGAACCAACAGGCAATCTAGACCCAGCCACAGCCGAACATGTATATGATGAATTTCATAAATTGACCAAACAACAAAATATGTCAGCACTCATTGCAACCCATAATTTGACATTGGCTAACCGTATGGATCGGGTGCTAATTCTAGAAAATGGTCAACTTGTTGAAAAATAGTCAACAAGCTAACACATTGAAATAAAGTATATTTTAATATTTTAAATACAGTTCACCCACGGGTTATACAATAATGATTGACTAAAGAACAAATCATGAACATAATATAAAGGCAGATCAATATAAATAGAAAGAATTTAGCAATGAATGACTTTTCAATTTTAGAGCTAGCCAAAAATTTCACAGGGTTTTTAATGATCGGTGCAAGCATATGGGGGATAGCACTTTTCACCAATGGCACTTTATTTGTTCAGGTTTGATTTTTATAAATGCTTATAAAATAGTATATCACTGCAATGCGTTGATTTTCATTTGCTCAAAGGCTAATATAATTTTGTAATAAATAATAACCATTATAGCGGTAAAATGAGCAATATATACCCAATTGAAAATACGCAAACATTTGTTCATTTGCGCAACCATAGCGCCTTTTCGTTGCTCGAAGGTGCATTGCCTGTCGAAAAGATAATCCAACTTGCAAGTCAAGATGGTGCGCCAGCAGTAGCAATAACCGATTCGGGTAATTTATTTGGCGCTTTGGAGTTTTCAGAAAAATCCTCTAAGGCCGCATTGCAGCCCATCATTGGAGTTACCTTAGCTGTAAAGTTAGATGAAGGCACTTATTCACCAAGCTTAGCGGGTTCCCAGCGCAATAAAGAAATCCCGACCATTGCTCTTTTCGCACAAAATGAGCAAGGTTATGAAAATCTGATGGCCTTGGTCAGCAGTTCATTTCTTGATACAGCCGATAATGAAACCCCGCATATACCATTAGAGAAATTAAAAAAACATACAAAGGGTTTAATTGCACTTTCTGGTGGCCCAGCAGGGCCAATTAATAAAGCATTATTTGAAGATCAAACAGAGCGCGCTACCCAGCTTTTTGAAATATTAA
>JADGDI010000135.1:3110-4580 GCA_016744975.1 Hyphomicrobiales bacterium
ATCCAAAATGCTTTTATATAGAATTACAGCGCCACAACTTGCCAGAAGAGATAAAGGCCGAAACCGCATTAATAAAAATGGCCTATGATAATCATGTACCAATAGTTGCCACCAATGAGAATTTTTTTAGTAAAGAGCAAGATTATAAATCCCATGACGCGCTGATCTGTATTTCACAATCGACAGTGGTAGGTGCAGAAAATCGTCTGCGTTTAAGTCCGCAGCATTATTTCAAAACATCAAAGCAGATGATTCAAACTTTTAAGGACTTACCAGAGGCAATTGAAAATACAGTAGAAATTGCCAAGAGATGCCATTACAGGCCCCACACAAGGCCACCAATTTTACCCAATTTCACAGGCTCAAGTGGCAAAGATGCTCTAAAGGCCGAGGCCGATGCACTCACTAAAGATGCCGAGATTGGCCTTCGAAAACGTCTCGATTTTCATGGGCCAGCAGAGGGGTTTACCGAACAAGAATATATTGATCGGCTAAAATTTGAGCTTAAGATTATCAATGATATGCAATTCCCGGGCTATTTTTTAATCGTCTCTGATTTTATTAAATGGTCGAAAAACCAAAATATTCCCGTTGGGCCAGGTCGTGGCTCAGGTGCGGGCTCACTAGTTGCCTATTCGCTAACCATTACCGACTTAGATCCATTAAGGTGGGGCTTGCTTTTCGAACGTTTTTTAAATCCCGAGCGGGTATCTATGCCTGACTTTGATATCGACTTTTGCCAAGATAGACGTGAAGAAGTTATCATCTATGTACAAAAGAAATATGGCTTTGACCAAGTTGCACAAATCATCACATTCGGTAAATTACAGGCGAGGGCGGTGCTGCGCGATGTCGGGCGGGTATTGCAAATGCCATATGGCCAAGTTGATCGTCTGTGTAAGCTTGTGCCAAATGCTCCAGGCAGTGCCATGACGTTGCCTGAAGCCATAGCAGCCGAACCCAAATTACGTGAGGAGCGCGATTCGGAGGAAATTGTCGCTCAATTACTAGAGATTGGCCAAAATCTTGAGGGACTTTATCGTCATGCTTCAACCCATGCTGCAGGCGTGGTGATTGGCGATCGGCCATTGTCACAACTTGTACCATTATATCGCGATCCGCGTTCGGATATGCCAGTAACCCAATTTAATATGAAATGGGTAGAACCCGCGGGTTTGGTTAAATTTGACTTTTTAGGTCTAAAAACCCTTACCGTGTTAGAATATGCCGTCAAATATTTAAAAAACCGTAATATTATTATCGATCTGGAAGCCATCCCAATTGACAATAAACCTGCCTATGAGTTGATGGAGCGCGGCCATACTATTGGGGTGTTTCAGCTAGAATCCAGCGGCATGCGTGACATGTTGCGCGGCTTAAAACCAGATAGGTTTGAAGATATTATTGCCCTTGTAGCGCTCTATCGACCTGGTCCGATGGATAACATTCCGCAGTATATAGCCTGTAAAC
>JADGDI010000136.1 GCA_016744975.1 Hyphomicrobiales bacterium
AACGCACGCAGTGGCCAACAGAGAGGCGAAGCCGAATATAAAAAACCAAAAAACCCACCGCATCTAAATGTGGTGGGTTTAAATTCTTCTAAACAAAATTGGCCTAAATGGCATCTGGTGCATTGCGCTTACGCTTTAGCACCAATTTATTAAGCGCGCTGATATAGGCTTTGGCCGAAGCGACAATCGTATCGGTATCCACCCCTTGGCCAATGACTTGTTTGCCGTCTTCTTCTAAGCGAACGCTCACATGCGCCTGAGCATCTGTACCCTCAGTCACCGCTTGGACTTGGTATCGCAAAAGGTTTTGGCTATCGGTAGTCAATGCTTTAATGGCATTATAAGTCGCGTCTACCCCGCCATCACCTGTCGCTGTATGATTTTCTTGCTTGCCATCTATCTCTAGCACCAAAATTGCCTCTGATGCGCGATCGGTACTGACGGCAACTTCCAATGACACCAGACGAATGCTTTCATTGGCTTCGCTAATTTCGCTTTCAATAAGCGCGATAATGTCTTCATCATAAATGTTTTTCTTTTTATCGGCCAATTGTTTAAACCGAGTAAAGGCATCTAAGAACGCATTATCGCCCAATTCATAGCCCAAATCTGACAATTTATCTTTAAACGCATGGCGGCCAGAATGTTTGCCCATAGTAAGGCTAGTGGCATTAACGCCGACACTTTCTGGGGTCATAATTTCATAAGTTTCGGCATTTTTAAGCATACCGTCCTGATGGATACCACTCTCATGCGCAAAGGCATTTTTACCAACAATCGCCTTGTTATATTGCACGGGGAAAGCCGCAACGGCAGACACTAAATTAGAAGCCCGTACCAGCATTTTGCTTTCAATGCGGGTATCATAAGGCAATATATCGCCTCGGGTACGCATGCCCATCACGATTTCCTCAAGTGCGGCATTGCCTGCTCGCTCACCTAGACCATTTATTGTACATTCAATTTGCCTTGCACCGCCTTGTATGCCAGCTATTGAATTGGCCACGGCAAAACCCAAATCATTATGACAATGGGTAGAAAACACCACTTTATCGGCATTTGGAACTCGGTTGATTACCATTTCAAACATCGCGCGATATTCATCTGGCATACTATAGCCAACTGTATCGGGCAAATTAATAGTGGTTGCCCCCGCTTTGATTGCAACTTCAACCGCGCGGCATAAAAAATCATGCTCGGTGCGTGTTGCATCTTCTGCTGACCATTCAACGTCATCAGTGTGGGTTTTGGCCCGAGCAACGCTGGCGGCTATTTTCTCTAGCACAGTATCGGGGGTCATATTAAGTTTATATTCCATGTGCAACGGGCTAGTTGCAATGAAAGTATGGATGCGGCCACGTTTGGCATGTTTAATTGCAGCACCCGCCCGATCAATATCGTTAAAGCTTGCCCGAGATAGGCCGCAAATAATCGAGTCTTTAGAATTTTTTGCAATTTCGCTCACAGCTTCAAAGTCACCATCTGATGCGATTGGGAAACCAGCTTCAATGATATCTACACCCATATCATCTAAAAGCGCTGCAACCTCTATTTTTTGCTCCAAAGTCATTGAAGCACCCGGGCTTTGTTCGCCATCACGCAAGGTTGTATCGAATATTACCACATTATCGGGTATTTGGTCTTTTGAAATTTTTGTCATGTTAAATCTGCACCTCAAATATGGACGCAGTTCCTGTAAATTTAAATTATAATTGAAGATGCCGTTAGGCCGCAGTAAAACCAAAGGTTTAACTGTCCCCTAAACATTTGCTAAATTTTTGGTAAATTTTCGCTATTTTTCCAATGCCTAGGGGTTAATAAGCAGGAGTAGCAGCAGTGATGCATCAGTGATGGTGGCAAAGAGTGCAATTTTACGCATCAGCATTTGCTCTGCGCTTTGCGTTGCAGCAATTGCACGCGTTTGATTTGAATTTATTTGATTTTTATAATGGCGGTTCATCAACAAAAATCCTTTATTACTCAGTTTCCAATATATTGAGCCTATTATATTTTTAGCTTAATGCAAATGTTATTTAAAAAAAATTACTAAAATATAAATTTATAAGCAGAATTGTATCATATCAGGACAATTTATACCCAAAGTAAAATAAATTAAGTAAATTATTACCATTTAGTCATAACTGAAGCCAAAAAAAGCAGATTTATGTTGGTGTAAAATACGTGTATTCATCTAAATAATTTAAATTAAAACAACTAAAAATATCGAATTTAGTCATCAACAAAAAGTTTTACCCAAAAAAAAAATATAAAACTAAAAAAACTAATGGACAGAGACAGTTCGCTGGCATATAAACCGCCTCAACAGACGCAGACAAACATATGTTTGAACGCTGACGGGCCCTTAGCTCAGCTGGTAGAGCAACTGACTTTTAATCAGTAGGTCGATGGTTCGAACCCATCAGGGCTCACCAAATCAAACCCTTGTTTTTACAAGGGTTTTTTTGTGCCTTGTATTTGAACTGGTTTTTATATTCAATATATAACTGCCACAGCGCAACCAACTGATAATGCAACATATATAATTTCGCAAATTGTTGACACTCAAATATCTAACATAAAAGCATCCAAACACTTTTTTACACGATTAATCAGCGGTGAGTTAATTTTGGTTAACAATAAATAATTACTCCTCGCCAAATATTAGGCGTTTAGAATTAGGCTTTAAGGAGTGATTAATGGATACGATGATTATACGCAGGCGGCGAAATTTGGCCGCTAAGCTTAGACAAGGTGCAGTTAAAACTTACGACTTTACCCGCGACGATATAACGAGTGAGGTTAGTTTTGGCCATATTGGTGAGCAAATAAATTATACTTGTGCCTCGGCGCTTTTAGTGCCAGATATTGCAGGGAACTACCAAAGCTTTAGTGCAAACCATACAGCAATAACCAATGCAGGGCTACACATTCAGCCTAGCGTGATTAACTTAATGAAAAGCAGTAATAACTTTGCTGCTAGCAATTGGGATAAATATGGAACCGCACTAATCACCCCAAATGTTGCTATTGCTCCAGATGGTTCAATGGCTGCTAACCGCATTACAAATATACCGGCCATTGGTGAATTTACTCTGCAGTATTCTTCTATCAGCCCTTCAAACACTTATACAGGGCATATGTATTTTAAGGGCGAAGGCGCTGATATTGGCAAAACTTTGTCTCTAAAATTAAATAGTGCTTCAGGTGTGGCTATTGAAGCTGCTACTTTATTCACCCTCACTGCCCAATGGCAACGTGTAGAGGTTAGTGTTGATTTTTTAGCAGATAATAATAATGCAAAGTTACAAATCTATAAAGGCAATAGTGAAACGGCAAATGCTTGCCTTGTTTGGAATGGCCAACTAGAACTTGGCTCATTCGCCAGCAACCCAATAATAACCCCTGAAAATTCAACAGGCACTAGCGCGGCAACTGTGCTTTTTGATGATGTTAGCGAGTTTTCATTAAGTCAAGCCAGTTTATTTTTTGAGTTTTCTTATTTGAACAGGCCTTCAGATTACCCGCAAATAGCAAATATAACTGGCAATAATGATGCCTTACGTATATTTTTAGACCCTAATGATGACTTAGCTATTCAATATTCAGCCAACTCGCAAGTAAAATATTTTGCTACTGTTACGGATTTTCCAAAAGGCCAAAATAAAATAGCACTCACTTGGAATAATGACGTTATAAAATTTTATGGTAATGGCGCCCTTGCTGGCAGTTTGGATGTATCAACATATCCTCTACCATTAAGTCTCAACAATATATCATTTGGCGCATCTTCAACCGGCCAAAGTCAAACCTGTTTAATTGCTCAAAAAGCAGTGCTTTATGACAATGCACTAACAGAGACACAAGCCGTCGAGCTAACGACATGACTGCTTATATTTTAAACAATTGAGCTGATGCTGCAGACTTTGATTCTTACGATTTAGTATAAAAGACTTCTCAAGTTAACAACTTGCTGCCTCGCTTTGCGGGGCTTTTTATTGGAGAATGATATGAAAATATCTGACGATGGACTTGCCATCATTAAAAAATACGAGGGCATAAGATTAAACGCCTACCGCTGCCCCGCAAGAGTTTGGACAATTGGCTATGGCCACACCCACCAAGTTAAATCTGGTGATGTAATTACCGAAGCCATGGCAACCGAGTATTTTCGTGGTGACGTGAGACATGCCCAACGGACTATTGAACATTATGTGACAATTGAACTTACTCAATCTCAATTTGATGCTTTGGTGAGCTTTATCTTTAATGTTGGCTCGGGTGCTTTTAGAAAATCAACTTTGCTTAGAATGTTGAATAAGGGCAATTATTCTGGCGCTGAAAAGCAGTTTAAACGTTGGAATAAAGCCAAGGGTAAAGCATTGCGTGGCCTAACTCGCAGACGCGCTGATGAAGCGGAACTATTTTCTAATGAAGAAAATGTTGATGACATGCCGCAAGCGATTGATGCGCCAGAAATTAAAACCAAAATGAGCAGCAAGACAAATATCGCTTCTGGTGTTGGCGTTGTGGCGCTTGGTGCAAGCCAGCTTGAAACAGTTTCAAATGCG
>JADGDI010000137.1 GCA_016744975.1 Hyphomicrobiales bacterium
GCTCTGAACCAAATAACCCACCGTTGCTAAAATAATCAATGCCATCATACTTGCGATTAACAGAGTCGATTTTGCCAAACCAGAAACATGTTTATTATAGCTTTTTAATTCCAGATGGTAATTCATTATATGTCCTACGATTTAATATACGTTATGTTGAGCTTAATATGATATAGGAATAAGGCTGTTATTTGCCGAGACTGTGATCAAATCAAGGATTGATTATGGCCAAAATAAGATTTGGCAAATTTACTAACAAAATCATGCAATAAAACGAGGTTTTTATGTGCCGACTATTAGCTTACCAAGGTGAAACAAACTATCTTAGCCAACATATATTTGAGCCAGAACACTCACTCATTGAACAGAGCCACCACGCCACTAAAGGCAAAATGTCAGTAAATGCCGATGGCTATGGCCTTGCTTGGCAAAGCGAAAAGCATACGCCAGCAGTTTTTAAAGATATCTTGCCAGCATGGGGCTGCGATAATTTAGAAACCATTGCCTATCACACAAAGTCCCCTACTTTTATTGCTCATATTAGAGCAACAACGGGTGCGCCCGTTTCTAGGTTAAATTGCCACCCATTTCAGTATAATGATTGGGTATTCGCCCATAATGGGCAAATTAACCAATATCAAGATTTACAACGCCAGATAGAAAGCGACTTACCCGATACTCTATTTCACGCCAAACAAGGCCAGACCGATAGTGAGATGATCTTTTTAGGCTTACTTAATTTTGGCTTTGATGCTGAGCCATTTAAAGCCACCCAAGAATATATAAAATACATAGAAAACATGGCATCAAAACAACAGATTAAAAAACCCATTGTGCTTACGGCAGCCATGTTTAAAAATGAAAAACTAATCATGATTAGATATGCATCCAAAGGCAGAATCGCACCGAGCTTATTTAAAAAACAATGCAATAAGGGTATATGTTTTGCATCTGAACCCTATGCAAAAGATGGCACATGGCAATCTGTAGAAGAAAATACGTTAAGCATCTGTGTTAAAGCTCAGCCCATACAAATACACAAATTAACAACTTAATTTAAATTTTCTCAACCTCTCCATGGTCATGATTACATAATTGGTGATTTTGCAGCACTTCAATAATACGGCAATCTTCAACGTCACCATGTTGGCATGAACTGAGCATACGTTTCAGCTCTTGTTGCAAGCTTTTAAGGCGCTTAATACGGCTATTAATATGCTCCAAATGTCGCTGTGCAATTCTATCTACTTGTGCACAGGAGCAGCTCTTCTCATCTGATAATTCAAGTAATTCCCTTATATCATCTAATGAAAAACCCATCTCGCGGCCATGGCGGATAAATTTTAGCCGATCGAGTGCAGCTTTATAATAACGCCGTTGCCCACCTTCGGTACGCACAGGCTCATCAAGCAAGTTTTTCTGCTCATAATATCGGATGGTTTGCACTTTGGTAGCTGCAATTTTGGCCAATTGACCAATGCTATATTCTTGAATTTTCATGGTTTAAATATGTTGATTTATCAGCCTAATGCAAGCTTAAAATTAAATTTAAAATAATGCTTGAAGCTACAGCGACTAGAGCATTTATAATCTGCATAATTAGAAATTTAGAGAATCAAGGATTATATAAATGAGTGCAAGATGTGGACATGATGTGGTATTTGACGGCTCAACACCTGCTTATAAACGTGCCATTTGGATGGTAATATTTTTAAATGCAGGCATGTTCGCAGTCGAAATATATGGCGGTCAGATGGCCAATTCATTATCGCTTTTCGCCGATGCGATGGATTTTTTGGCCGATGCGGCAACTTATGGTATTTCAATGCTAGTCATCGGTATGCCCCTTGTCATACGAGCTAAAACTGCGTTGGTTAAAGGCGCAAGCCTAACGTTAATGGGCTTGTTTGTTTTAGGCGCGACCATTTACAATTTATTTATTTTAGACATACCTGAATATAGCACGATGGGCATTATCGCATTAATGGCACTGGGGGCAAACTTACTTAGCGTTTTAATTCTATACCGCTTTAAAGATGGCGATAGCAACATTCGTAGCGTTTGGTTATGCTCGCGCAATGATGCCATTGGCAATATATTGGTGATGGTAGCCGCTGGTGCAGTTTATTATACCAATAGCGCCTTGCCAGACTTGATTGTTGCGGGGTTGATGAGCAGCCTATTTTTATCAAGCTCTTATAAAATAATCACCCAAGCAAGAGAAGAGCTAAAATCTGGAGTAGCCGTAGGCAGTGCTTGCAGCCATAATCATCAACATGATGACGCGCAAAAGCATGATGAAAAGCATGAGCATTGAATAAATGTGATTATTGAAGCTTTTTCCCTGCCCAGTGTTTCCGGCACACAGATACATAGCTTTCTTCACCGCCTATTTGCACTTGTTCACCTTCGCTAACGGGCACACCATCACTATCTAAGCGCAAAACCATAGTGGCTTTACGGCCACACCAGCAGATGGTCTTGATTTCACGCAAATTATCAGCGATGGCCATTAATGCATTGCTGCCAGCAAATAGCTTGCCTTGGAAATCATTACGCAGGCCAAAACACATCACTGGCAGCCCAAGGCTATCAGCAACATCGGCCAGCTGCCAGACTTGTGCCTCACTTAAAAATTGTGCTTCATCAATTAACACACAGTCAATTTTAACATTTGCTGCCCGCGATTTAATATCGTCAAACATATTGGTATCGCCATCAAAACTATTAGCCTCTGCTTCCAGACCAATGCGAGAGGCGATTTTACCAATGCCTGAACGGTCATCAAAGGCTGCCGTATACAGTAAAACTTCCATACCGCGTTCACGGTAATTATAGGCCGCTTGTAATAATGTTGTAGATTTACCCGCATTCATAGTAGAATAGCTGAAATATAATTTTGCCACAATATGCCCTCAATTAAAGTTATTGTTAATTACACCGAGTCGGCGATCTTTGACCAGCCATGAAAACATATTTTTAACATTATTACCCTATATGAAAGTATATATTATGAAAAAAGTTATTTTACCGCTAGCTATCTGCCTTGTTCCATTTACTGCATTTGCTGCAAGCAGCTCTTATAGTGAGATTAATTTTGACAAGCATTGCCAATTTGCCAAACAAGACCAAAAAGAGCCCAGCATGGGTGCGTCTGCAATCTGTACTATAGATGATAAACCGATTATTCATTTTGAAGAAGGTGACTTACGCCAAAGCCTAGGCTTTGGTGCAGCCAAACAATATGAAAGCTTCGGCCCATTTAATAACATCGGAAAAACCATTGAATGGCGTGCATTTCAAGGCACAACCTTTGCTGCTATCACGCGTTTCCATATAGAAAATAGCCATTTGGGTGATGCGAAAAGCAAAGCACCGGTGGGGCAGGTTTTAGCCATACACCGTGTAGCATTATACCCCAATGACACCACCTGTATCATTGGCCTTGTTGATGCCCTCGCCAACAAACACGCAAACCAGTTGGCTAGAGATATTGCCGACAAACACACGTTAAACTTCGACTGCTTGGTAGATCTACCCAAATATCACGGCAAACGGGGCAAGTTTTCTGCAGATTTCATGAAAACATTACCCGAATAAGTATCAAATACTATAGTTTTGATATTTAAAACAAATAAAAATTTGTTAGTTTTTCCTTACTTAGCATCATATAAATCCATCTAGTTGATATTGTGACAAATTGTTGCGAGCTTTTCAAATAGCGCTTGTCGGTTGGTGGTTTTTCGCCATGCTAAAGCAATCGTTCTAACGGGCGGATTAGTCTTAAACTTTATATAAGCCAGCCCATCATTTTTTTGTTTCGCCAAACTGGGCATTAATGTAATGCCATTGCCAATACGCACCATCTGGCGTAGAGTCTCAAGGCTGGTCGCCCTAAAACCCCGCTCTTCTTGTGCGCCATTTATATGGCATACATCCAAAGCATTCTGCCGCATACAATGGCCTTCTTCAAGCAACAATAATTGCCGCCCCTCTAAGTCTGACTGTACAACATTAGGAAAGCTTGCCAATTTATGGTTTTGCGATACTGCTAAATAAAATTCATCTTTTAAAACAATCTGATAATCTAGGTTTTCTGCCTCAAGCGGCAAAGCGATTAACGCGCAATCTAACGCGCCATTTTGCAATCGATCAATTAAAATATCTGTTTTCTCTTCAATCAAAAGCAAGTCAATTGAAGCAAGTCCCTCAGCTATCTTTGGCACAATTTTGGGCAAGTAATAAGGCGCCAAGGTCGGAAATGCACCGAGGCGTAATTCACCTGAGTAAATATCGTCGGCATTTTTTGCAAATTGCTTAAGGTCACTGGCCTGTTGTAAAATCATTTGCGCCCGCATGATAATTTGAATACCAATTTTACTGGTCAACACGCGTTTGTTATTACGCTCAAAAATCTGTGCGCCTAATTCTTGTTCTAATTTTTTAATCTGCATGCTAAACCTCTAATTTTCCAATAAATTCTATTTCAATATTAGCTGGTAATTCTGTAAAAGAAAGTACAACAACATCTGGGAAAGATGAGTTAATAAGTCTTACTAAATAAGGT
>JADGDI010000138.1 GCA_016744975.1 Hyphomicrobiales bacterium
AACGGTATGGAAGAAATTGTGATGGACGAAAGCCTTGAGGGAATATCTGACTTGTTAAGTAAAACGAGCAATAAAACAATTCAAACTCTTTCATTGTCGGATTTAAATATAGATTTTTCAAATAATACAGTTCAATAAAACATATCAACCATGATATGATAAATAATAATAGTTGCGGTTTCTTAAATTAGTGATATTGCTATGGCGATCAGCTGAGGAACAATTATGCCACTAAGTAACAATTTCCAATCCATAACCGAAGACTTTTCCTATCTGGATGGGTGGGAGGAAAAATATAAATATGTGATTGAGCTGGGACAGGCATTACCACCATTGGATAATGTCTATAAAGTCGAGGCCTATAAAATTAAAGGCTGCACCAGCCAAGTTTGGCTCAAAATAGGTGTCAACGATGCTGGTATTATGTCAATTACTGGTGATAGTGACGCCCATATCGTAAAAGGTCTGGTTGCTATTTTAATCGATTATTATAACGGTGCGGATATTGCCGAAATCTCCGCAAATAATGCAACTGAATTATTTGCGGCAATCGGCCTTACTGACCAGTTAACGCCACAACGTGCTGGCGGGCTATTGGCGATGATTAATCGAATTATGCATTTTGCCGAGAAAGTTGATAAATAATCAATTCAACCACCATTTGGTTTGGTTTCAACAAACTGCGCCGCTTCATGTCTAAATTCACTTTCAATCCAGCCTAAATATTTCCTTTCATTCGATTGGCGTACATCAATTCCATAAAATTCAGCCAACTTATCTAAAGCCATCGTCAGTAATAATTTTCCAGACCTAGCAGGCCACTTAAAATTCTTTTCAGTATTCTCAAGCCCGTTTCCAAACAAACAAATTTCAACCAAAATTGCACAAAAATCTTCACCTACATAGTGTAGACTGTCATAAAGAGTCTTACGCGCCGTCATTATCTTTTCTGAATATTCAAACATTTTTGAACCAGTATAGTGAGTTTGAGGTGCAACACTAATATTATCCCAACTAAATGTAAGTTTTGGCTGTAAATTTGCGGCTATAAATTCAGCAAATAATTGCTCAGCCGCCTCCACATGAATTTTGGTTAAATATTTCTGTTCAATATTACGCTGGCGATTATATAATTTCAAAATTGGTGCATAATCTTTATCCGATTTTCCAACATCATGTATAGGGTAATGCGATGACCTTTTCTGATTGTCAGTATCTTTCGATGAAGTATAGGCAGACCGCTTTTTATCAACATCCCTGTTACGCTCAATATTCACAAAGTATAAAAACTTCCCTAACCAATCTTCAGCCTTTAAAGTGTGATAATATTTATTCCCATCAAGTTTCAGTAATTGTTTGTCACACATATAAGAAACTATTGTTTTATCGATAGTTTTTAAAAAGTTGCATTGGTTGGCTGAGCTGCCTTGGACGCGGTATAAGGCCAATTGGTCAAACGGTAGTTTTCTAATAAAATGAGGCCGTTTTATCATTATTTGCAATAAAATGCGACTTTCACGTTCTAATTCAATTTCACAAGGCATAGATATTTTCCTCGCGTTTAATAATGGTGAATTCTTTAATGGTTTTTTCTAATATTTCTAATGTCAGATCAAAGTCTATCTCATCGCGTCTGTCTTCAACCAAGCTACACGCGTAGGCTACAGTCGTTCTATCTCGGCTAAACAATTGCCCCGTCTGAGTTAGGTTTAAGCCGCAACAAATATGCGTTAAATACATCGCAACCTGCCGTGCAAAAGCAATATGTGCCCTACAACGTGATCTGGATAATATGTCTTTCATCGAAACCTGAAAAACCTTTGAAACCATTTCTAAAATTATTTGCCGTATTCTTATAAATTCTAAATTATTATCCTCATGCTCAAAAAAACTAATATATTCTATTTTATCATATAATATTTGATCGTTAACCTGTTTCATTACGCCCCTCAATACACTTATAAGTTGTGATGACCAGAAATCATCTAACACTATAATCGCACTAGATAAAAGCTGCGGGGATAATTTAATTAATAAAAACATGAATATATATTATATATTTTAAATATTTCTTTAAAATCAAATTGTTATTTTACACAATTATATACAACCTAGAGTTATTTCTTTATAAAGTGATAAAATAAAAAACCCCTGCATGCAGAGGTTTCAAATCTTATAACTTAACAATAAGGCGTTTATTTATCTGATTTACTGCGCCCTTTATGGCCTAACCCCATATTTTTAGCGAGCTTTGATCTTGCGGCTGCATAATTTGGTGCTACCATCGGGTAATCTACTGGCAATTTCCATTTTTCACGATATTCCTCTGGCGAAAGATTATAATGAGTACGCAAATGACGTTTTAAGGATTTAAATTTTTTACCATCTTCCAAACATATAATATGCTCTTGAGATATTGACTTTGAAATTGCCACAGCAGGGGTCTGGAGATTTTCTTTAATGCCGCCATTTAAAGTAACATCGTTTAAAGCCGAATAAATATTGGTAATAAGCTCTTTAACGTCATCAACGGCAATGCTATTATTACTCACATAAGCAGCCGCAATATCAGCCGTCAAATCTACCAAAATGTCATCCTTAGAATCCGACGATACTGAATTATCATTCATATTTTTTCTCCGCAATTATAAAACCAAAATTATTTATTATAAAATAAACCAAATAACTAAGAAAAAAGCTCAGTCTACTTCATTGAAGCCATCTTACGCATATATATTTGAATTTTAGTCTTAATATAAATAACTTAAATAATACTATAGTATTGTACATATCGTAACAGTATTTATACCAATTCAACTATATCGTCCATAAAATTCACCCAAAGTTAGTTGAGTTTTATATAATTATATTATCGTTTTTGGCTCGCAAGCTTTTGCTGCTTATCATATTTTCCAGTTAATTCATTAATTTGTGTTGCGTCACAGGTCTTAACCCCCGCTAAGAATGAAGCTCTGGCTAATAAATGTGCCGAAACTGGCGCTGTTAAAATTAAAAATAGCACACCAGCAACAGCCCGTGTAATAAGGCCAATTTCAGCCGATGCGACTGCTACAGCAAATAATAACAACCCAGCACCTAACGTGCCTGCTTTGCTGGCAGCATGCATACGCACATAAACATCCTGAAACCGCAACACGCCCAATGCACCGATCAAACAAAATAATGCACCGATAACAATTAGCGCAGATATGATTAATTCTATCATTATTTTTCCTTAAGTTATGTTACATTATCTTTATCAAGTTTCAGCTGGTTCTGACCACGCCACAATACATATCTTGCAAATGCAACAGTAGCCAAAAAACCAATTAAACCAAGGGCAATCGCGACATCAATATAAGCATATTGCTGCGTTCTAATCGCAAAAATTGCAATGAAGCCAATGCCCAATGTAGCCAATAAGTCCAAGCATAAAATTCGGTCCGATAAAGTCGGGCCAATAATCAGTCTTATCGTCGCAATAATGAATGCGAAAATAAGTAATATCTGTGCAATTTGTGTTGCGTAATTTAAATAGTTCGTTTCCATTATTCAAATACCTCAATTACTTTCTTCTCAAATCCCGTTGCAATGTCAGTGATAATTGCATCTGGTTCTGTCGCATCAATGGCATGCACATATAGCGTTTTACGGTCATCAGATACATCCACGCTTAAAGTTCCTGGTGTAAGGGTAATAAGGTTGGCCAACAAAGTTATTTCCAAGTCAGTTTTTACCGTTAATGGAAATGCGATAATGCCAGGCTTAAAATCCAGTTTTGGTTTAATGACCATCAGTGCAACTTTAAAGGTCGATAAAATCAATTCATAAACGAATAAAAGCGATAGGCTAGCAATCCTAATAGCAAGCCTAAAATATGAGCTGGCACCAACTTGCTCTCTTACAAGCCAAATTGCCAATAAGCCAAAAATGAATCCGACAGAAATATTAAGCAGCGAGAAGTTGCCCGCAATAGCCGCCCATGCCAATGCTAATACCATATGCAATGTAAATATTCTCATCTTAATTTGCTCCAAAAACTGAGTCAATATATGGCTGTATGTTTAACAAATCATAGGCCGCAACTTTGGCTAATTTTAACATATATTCAGGCATCACACCCAAAGCAAGGCTGAGTATAAACAAGATAGAGATCGGCAACATCATAATTCTTAGCTGCTTATCATCCAGTCTTTTACCGCGTGCTTCATAGTCACCATCAGGTGCATCAACGTCTCCACCGCGCCATAGGATTTGAACACCAGCACGGCCAATTGCAGCAATAGTCAAAAAGCTGCCAATTAATATCGCCGCTATAAGCCAATAGTTACCGTTCATAAACGCTGCTTGCACCATCATATATTTTGGCCAAAGCCCCGAGAAAGGCGGCATGCCTGAAACGGCTAAAGCAAGGCCAAAAAACGCAATGGCAACAAATGGGTTCTGCATCACGATACCACCCATTTTACTGATTTCAAAACTACCTGCCATGCGCCCCAACACACCTGCCAATAGATATAGCCCGGTCATTACCAGCATAGAATGCAACGCATATTGA
>JADGDI010000139.1 GCA_016744975.1 Hyphomicrobiales bacterium
GCTTTGGAAAGATGGCGATTGTGCGGCTGAGCAACCTTCACTTGATGATTGGTTCAAAGATATTGACGGCTGGCGCGCACGCAAGAGTTTTAGCTATCAGCAAAAAGATGATATCATTGCCCCGCAATATGCGATAGAGCGGCTTTATGAGCTAACCAAAGATCACGAGACTTATATTACAACCGAAGTTGGCCAACATCAAATGTGGGCTGCGCAACATTATAAATTTGAAAAACCAAATCGTTGGATGACATCAGGGGGCTTGGGTACAATGGGCTATGGCTTGCCCGCTGCACTAGGCGTTCAAGTCGCGCATCCTGATGCCTATGTGATTGATATTGCAGGTGAGGGCAGCATTCAAATGTGCATGCAAGAAATGGCCACAGCAATGCAATTTAATTTGCCAATTAAGATTTTTATTTTAAACAATGAGCGTTTGGGCATGGTACGCCAATGGCAGCAATTGCTACATGGTGAGCGCTACTCCTCTACTTATAGTGAAAGCCTGCCAGACTTTGTTTTGATGGCACAAGCCTTTGGATGTTTGGGGCTAAAAGTTTCTGACCCGAACAAACTGGATGATACAATCAAAGAAATGTTAGCCTATGGCGGCCCCGTAATTGTCGATGTAATGGTTGAGAAGCACGCAAATTGCTTGCCAATGATCCCATCAGGGGCGGCACATCATGAAATGATTTTAGAAGATACTTTGGCTGATACAGAAGTGTCTGATGCTGGTAAGAGATTGGTATAGGAGTAGAAAATGCAAAATAATTCACATACACTTTCTATATTGGTGGATAATGAAGCTGGTGTTTTAGCAAGGGTAATAGGGCTTTTTTCAGCCCGCGGGTTTAATATTGAGAGTTTAACGGTTAGTGAGATTGATAAAAGCTCACATGTTTCATGTATTACCATCGTAACCTATGGTAGTGACAAGGTAGTTACGCAGATTAAGTTACAATTACTGCGTTTGGTCCCTGTGCATAGTGTGGTAGATCTAACCTTGGGCGAGCCTTCTGTAGAGCGGGAAATGGCCTTAATTAAAGTTGCTGGTGTTGGGCAAAAACGTGTTGAAGCATTGCGTATTGCCGATGCTTTTCGCGCCCATACGGTCGATGCAGCGGTCGATAGCTTCATTTTTGAAATTACTGGCCGTCAAGATAAAGTCAATCAGTTTATCCAACTGATGAAACCACTAGGTTTGGTTGAAGTTTCGCGGACAGGCATTGCAGCCATATCACGTGGTTCCCTTGCCGTACATGATGTAGAAGATTGATAGAAATTAGTATTTGAACGTATTTATAAAGGAAAAATTATGCGCGTTTATTATGATCAAGATGCAGATATAAATCTGATTAAAGGTAAAAAAGTAGCGATTGTTGGCTATGGCTCGCAAGGCCATGCACATACGCTTAACCTACGTGAAAGCGGTGTTGCTGATATTGTGGTTGCACTTCGCAGCGATAGTAGCTCAATCAAAAAAGCCGAAGGTGAAGGCCTTAAGGTTATGACCGTTGCCGACGCTGCTAAATGGGCAGATGTGGTAATGATGTTAACCCCCGATGAGCTACAAGCTGATATTTATTATGCTGATCTTGAAGCTAATATGAATGAAGGGGCTGCGTTATTGTTTGCGCATGGTCTAAATGTTCATTTTGACCTAATTGTACCGCGTAAAGACATTGACGTATTAATGGTTGCACCAAAAGGCCCGGGCCATACGGTTCGCGGCGAATATCTAATTGGTGGCGGTGTGCCATGTCTAATTGCTGTTCATCAAGATTATACGGGCAATGCCCATGATCTTGGCTTGTCATACGCTTCTGGCGTTGGTGGTGGCCGTGCTGGTATTATTGAAACGACATTCCAAGAAGAATGCGAAACCGATTTGTTTGGTGAGCAAGTGGTACTTTGTGGCGGTTTGGTTGAACTGATTAAAGCAGGTTACGAAACATTGGTTGAAGGTGGTTATGCCCCTGAAATGGCCTATTTCGAATGTTTGCATGAAGTAAAGCTGATTGTTGACCTAATCTATCAAGGCGGCATCGCGAATATGAATTATTCAATCTCAAACACGGCTGAATATGGCGAATATGTAACAGGTCCTCGTATCATTACATCTGAAACCAAAGCAGAAATGAAACGCGTACTTGAAGACATTCAAAGCGGCAAGTTCACCCGTGACTGGATGTTAGAAAATAAAGTTGCTCAAACTGGTTTTAAAGCAACTCGCCGTCGTAATGCAGAACATCCAATCGAAGAAGTTGGCCGCAATTTGCGCAAAATGATGCCTTGGATTTCAAAAGGCGCTTTGGTGGATCAAGCTAAAAACTAAGTTTTATCAAACTTAGGCTGATTAAAGTTTTAATACCCGAGTGGCCGTGCTGCTCGGGTATTTTTAATTCAAAACGTCTGTTTTGTCCTTGCATTAATCATCTGTCAAAACCGATTATTTGATTATTAACGAAAAATTGCTATTAAATGCCGCATAATATGAGGGCATTATGCAAGACAATA
Organism: Hyphomicrobiales bacterium; assembly: GCA_016744975.1. Classification (GTDB taxonomy): domain Bacteria; phylum Pseudomonadota; class Alphaproteobacteria; order Rhizobiales; family OSC116; genus OCS116. The sequence goes on from JADGDI010000139.1 coordinate 2,521, forward strand.
TCACAATAAAAAATGACAATAACCCGCTAGTAAATGATAAAACCATAATGAGATGGAACATTACGCTGTTAGCGATGTTTGCATTTCAAGTCATTGGTATATATTCTATTATTTGGCGCTTTAATTTATGGGATAGCTTTAACCCAGAAATTAACCCCGAAATATTTTTAGCTTGTGTTGGTTTTGTGGTGTTTGTTAAGGCTGCAAGTTATTTTTCAACGCGTTATTCAGACGTTAAAAAACCCATGCCTAGAGACAGTATTTTAGTAGATTTTAAACGGGTTTGGTTGAATAAAAACTATATTTTGTCTTTCTTAATTCCCGTTTTGTTATTGCCTAATTTTATTGCGCTTTTTTCCGCTTTTAAATCTCATATCCCCATCATCATGCCTTTCTATGGGGATGAGCTGTTCCGCGATATAGACATGGCACTACATTTTGGCGTTGACCCATGGAGAATAACCCATTTTATATTTGGCAATCAATATTTTACATTGTTGATTGATTTCTTTTACACATTATGGTTTCCAATCGTATTTACATATACTGTATGGCAGATTGTGCATGTAGGTTTTGGTTTTAATAGGGTTCGATATTTAATCAGTTTTGGTTTGGTTTGGTTTATAAATGGTTCGATATTGGCACTGTTATTCTCGTCCGTTGGGCCAGTTTACTTTGCCGAGTTTTTAAATGGTGCACAATATTTTCAACCTTTAATGGATCAATTACATAAAATTGATGCCCAATTAAATGCCAGTATCGGCTATGGGATTGCCAATTTGCAAGTTCAGGAGCTGTTGTTAAATCTGTTTAAGTATAGCAAGGGCGGAATTGGTGAAGGCATTTCAGCAATGCCAAGTTTACATGTTTCTGTTGCGCTATTGCTTTTCTTAGCCGCACGGCGCGAGAATAAATATATTGGCTATTTTAAGCTAATAATGTTGGTTTTTATAATCATCGGCAGTGTACATTTGGGCTGGCATTATGCCGTGGATGCCTATTTAGGTTTATTTGCGACCTATATTATATGGGTAAGTGTCGGCTGGTTTTTGCATAAAGTAGAAAAATAGCTTAAATATTTAAGCGGTCTATCAAAGGCCTTATATTCCAAAGTGTTATTTTCAATTGACCTAAATGGCTCTATCCTTAATTAGCGAAGAGAGGTATGAGCATATTATGGAAAAGATAAAAATAAATAAAGGCATATTAAGCCTAGGCCTTGTTTTAAACAACCTACAAACAACGCTTCTAGTGACCTGCTATGAATAGTTTTCAACTGGTAAGAAAATTTATCAAAATACTAAATTCCACCGAGAAAACAGGTTTAAACAAGCTTGTTGCATTGGATTTTACATTCAGTTCGTTGTTGGCAGGCACAGTTAATTTTGAAGCATATTTACATCATATTCGAAGTTATTCTGAAATTTTTATGATTAAACAACTGCATATTTCAACTTTAGATGATAAGACTTTCAATCTAGAATTTATTTTAAAAATTGATGATAGAGCTGAAAATTATAAAAATGAAATTAGATGTTCAGGCTCTATCATAGTTGCTAATGGATTGGTTCAATCCATGGAAGTTTTTTATGAAATTTGCGCACTAGACGTAAAATATTTACGTGAAATCAGATCCGCCAGATCCGGTAGATATAACGCATTAAAGTGATGGTTAGATTAAACCCTTACCAATTTTGACATTACTAGCATAACTGCTTGGCTCTCTTTTATAGATAACTTTACAGGGTTGACTATTAGGATGTGTCCCAACACTGACCAACATGTCCTAATCAGGCAATAAAAGCGCAATCAAGCCGTTGTTATTCACCTTACATAGTTCATATTCAGTTTTCAGCTTCACCACTTGCGGCATAAGTTTGCCGGCTTTAAAGTTAACAATTGGGCATTTGTGGTTTAGCGCTTTCGGCAGTTTAGGGTTTGATGTTTGACAGCCAGTCAGCAGTAACACCGCTAATAGTGCAAACAAATTCATCAGCTTTAACATGGGCCTTCAC
>JADGDI010000013.1:0-27035 GCA_016744975.1 Hyphomicrobiales bacterium
ATTTAATAATCACTACAGTGGAGGAAATGCGACAAGATTTGGAATATTTTCACTACTATATGGATTAAATTCAACTTATTGGTTCTCATTTTTAACTGCCAACAGAGGGCCTGTACTCTTTGAAATTTTAAATAAACTCAATTACCAGTATATAAATTTAAAAAACCGCCAAGCCATTTCTGAAGTTCGTAACCTGTATGCCGCGCCCTGCTTTTGTGCCTAGATTTCTGGTAGAAAAAAACGAAAATTTTCGTATTTATAAAATTCTATATGTCAGATACAAAAGTGGACAAGCTCAAACAAACATCAAGCACATTGATGCACATATCATGGTTTATTCTGGTTTTATTAGCTTTTATTGAGTGTTTTAATTTTTCTTGGAAAACTCAATAAATCGTTTGTAACATGAGGTTAACTGCCTTATACCCGTCCTTGGATAGGTGGCCGAGTGGTCGAAGGCGCTCCCCTGCTAAGGGAGTAAACGGTTTGTAGCCGTTTCGAGGGTTCGAATCCCTTCCTGTCCGCCATTTTTATTCAGAATATTCAGACGCTGCGCCTTGCAGCCATAGCCATAAGTGCGGTGCGAGGCTCACATCAACAATCAATTTAAAGTTATCATCTGCTTCACGCCAAATAACCACATTCACAAGTGCTAATAATGTACGCGCGCATTGATTTACTTTAAATATGTCTGTCGAAAGGTCAAGCTCACACCCTTTAGCCAATAAAGCACGTGCATATTTTTTACTTATATCTAGCGTTATATATTGATCGCTCATATCCATAACGGTGATATTCACTTCGCCTATCTGATTTGAATAATCATCCATTATTTTTTTAACAATTTCTAAGTCACTAAATAACATACAATGATTAGGTATTGCTGATAATATAACCTCAGAATCCAAATTCAACACGGTTCCAAATTTAGGCAATTTTAGGGGCAAACCAACAACACAGTCAGATTGTTGCACCACCACCACACCTTGGTGTATTGGCTTAATATGTAAACCAGTATGCTCAATAGCTTTGCCAATCAGTGGCATTTCACGCGACAATTTAACCATCAATTTGCCTCCATTTTGGGTCATAAAAGCATGGCGCCACCACTTCTGCTTCCTGCATGCCATCTAAATCATATATTTTAATCAACTCACCCATTCGGCTTTGGCCATTTTTTAATAGGCCAAGTGCTATAGGATACCCCATTGTTGGGCTGTTATAGGATGATGTCACTCGGCCATCCATAGGTGCGGGTGCTTTGTCATAGCCCTTAGCCAATATAATGCTACCCATTTGAAGTGGAGCGTCGCCAACAACCTTAAGCCCGACTAAGACCTCGCGGTCTGTGCGTAAAGATTCTGGTCTAAAGAGTGATCTTTTACCGATATAATCGCTAGGCTTCTTACGTGCTGGTACAGCAAAACCAATATCAGCTGGTATGGTGGTTGAGTCTGTATCAACGCCAATATGTATAAACCCTTTTTCCGTGCGCATTACCATGAGCGCCTCCAACCCAAATGGCTGTATTTTAAACGCGTTGCCTACATTTATAAGCATTTCCCACATTGCATTTGCGTAAGATCTGGGCATATAAATTTCAAAACCCAATTCCCCGGTAAAACTGGTACGTAAAATTTTGATATCAACACCCGCAAACTCGGTAGAACGCATTGACATATGTGGGAAATTTTCGGCCGATAAATCTATCGGAATATCGAATTTATGTAAAAGGTCGCGCGCTTTTGGGCCTTGCAGACTGATACAGCCCCAACCGGTGGTGATATTGCTAATCACCACATCCATATGTGGCCATTCGCATTGCCGCCACTCTTCTAAATAAGCAGCAAATCGCGCTGCTCCGCCGCTGGTGGTTGTGACCATAAACTCATCATCTGCCACACGGATAAATACGCCATCATCTATCACATTACCATCTTCGTTTAACATTAGGCCATAACGGGCGCGGTTTAATTTTAAATTGCTGACATTGTTGCAATAAAAATAGTCTAAAAATACCGCGCAATCTGGCCCCTTAACCATAATCTTGCCCAAAGGTGAGTAATCTAATATACCGACATGTTGCCGCACTGCACTCACTTCACGTTCAACTGCTTTCTGTTCACTTTCTCCGCTCTTGGTATAGTATGCTGGGCGGTTCCAGCCACCATAATCTTCAAATATCGCACCATTATCCTTATGCCAAATGTGCATTGGCAAATTACGCAATGGGCTAAATAATGCGCCTGTACTGCGTGCTGCCATTGCTCCCATGCTAACAGGTGAATATGGTGGGCGAAATTTGGTTGTGCCAACCTGGGCAATTTCCCGACCAGTTTCCCGCCCCAAAATTGCCAATGCATTGACATTACTAGTCTTACCTTGATCCATCGCCATGCCTGTGGTGGTATAGCGTTTAAAGTGCTCAACCGAAACGTAATTCTCACGTGCAGCCAATGCCACATCCGATGCCGTCACATCATGTAATAAGTCTACCCATCTTTTTGAATCTTTGATTTTCTTTACATTTTTTGGTAAATCCCAAAAAGCCTGAATGGGCTCAACTTTAGGCTTGTTGATTTTAAATGTCATTTCAGATGTTTCGGCGAGAATATCTGCCAATTCAAACACGCCATTCGCCGAGCCAATACACATATTCTGCTGTATATAGTCACGCGGTATAAAAGCTTGAAGGGTATCATCAAAGTGCAATTTACCGCCAGATTGTGAATGCAAATGTACCACCGGCGACCAGCCACCTGATGTAGCCAAAATATCACATTCAAATTTCTGTTGCTTTTCATCCAGAATATTGTTTTTAACGTCAATTTTTGATATGCTAATAGATTTTAAGCCCCGTGAGCCTTTTGTATTGATGACTGCATGACCAGCATGAACAATAATTCCCAATGCCCGTGCAGCAATTACCAAGTCACCTTGCGGATTTGGACGTATATCGGCAATGCCAACAATATTTATACCAACGGCATGTAAATCTATTGCTGTGCGGTAGGCATCATCATTATTGGTTGCAATAAAAATACGCCTACCAACGGCTATGCCAAAACGGCTTGCATAGTGGCGCACTGCACTGGCCAACATTATACCAGGTCGATCATTATTGGCAAATACCAACGGCCGCTCTATCGCGCCTGTAGCAATGATAACCTGCTGCGCTCGTAAATGCCAAAATCTTTCGCGTGGCTTATGAGTGTCGACCTCTGGTGGCAAATGGTTGCGCAGCCGTTCTGAAATGGTGATGAAATTATCATCATAATAACCAGTGACTGTAGCCCTTTTTACAATGGTTACATTCTTCATTGCTTCTAACGCTGACACCATTTCAGCAACTTTATCCAATGCTGGCACGCCATCTATTTCAAATTTTTCATATAACAAAGCACCGCCTAAATCTTTGTCTTGCTCTACAAGCAGCACCTTTTTGCCCTGTTTGCCATGTTTTAATGCTGCCACTAGACCCGCTGCCCCTGCCCCGACAATCAAAATATCAGTATGACTATTATGATAGTCATAGTCATCAGGGTCAGGCTGTTTGGGCGCGGTACCAAGCCCTGCCAGTCGCCGTACCAATGGGCTCCAAAAATGCCAACTAGGCCATTTAAACACTTTATAATAAAACCCTGCCACAAAAAATGGCTTGGCAAAACCCAATGGCGCAAACAAGTCAAATCCCGCATTGGGCCATGCATTGACTGACTTGGCCACTAAACCATCAAATAACTCAACTTTAGTTGCAAGCATATTGGGCTGGATATAAGGTTCTTCGCCAATTTGAACAATCGCGTTAGCCTCCTCAACACCAGCGGACATGATGCCGCGCGGGCGATGATATTTAAAACTACGCCCAACAATGCGCACACCATTGGCAATTAGTGCCGATGCCAAGCTATCACCATCAAAGCCATTATAAATTTTCCCGTCAAAACTGAATGAAATCGGCTTTTCCAAGTTAACTTGACTAGCAACATCAAGCCGCAACTTACTGATATGGTTTATTTTATGCACCATCTTTGTCACCTCTTGCTGCTTTTACGCCTTCACCCATTTTGTAGATGGATAAAATCTCATGCGTTTCGGTATTGCGCAATATATTGAACCACCGCCCACAGCCATGGCTATGGCACCAGCGCTCGGGCGATATGCCTTTTACATTGTCCAGCATAAATAGATAATTGCCCCATTCTTTATCCGAAACCTCAGCGGCATGGCTCGGTCTTTCCAGATGTGCAGGGCCACCAAAATTATATTCAGCCTCACTTCTTTCGCCACAATAGGGGCATTTTATAGTCATCATTTTGTTCATCCAACTTTGAATATGCAATAGCTGCTTTAATGAGCGATGCCTGCAGCGCCCATTTCATCTATAAATGCACCCGTTTCAAAACGTTTTAAGCTAAAATCCTCATTCATTTTATGTGGCCTGTCATTGGCCAGTGTATAGGCCAACGTCCAGCCACCAGCAGGGGTGGCTTTAAACCCACCCGTGCCAAATCCACAATTAATATACATGCCTTTTACTGGCGTGTGGCCAATGATTGGGCTTGAATCATGCACAATATCTACAATACCTGCCCATTGGCGCATTAACTTTATGCGACTAAAGCAAGGAAACAGCTCAATAACACCCGAAATTATATGCTCTAATGTATTGATATTACCTCGTTGCGCATAAGATGGATAAGCATCCAAAGCGCCACCCATGACTAACTCTCCCTTGTCAGATTGGCTAATATATATGCCCGTTGCTGGCGACATAATCGCGGCATCAAAAACTGGCTTTAACGGTTCAGAAACACAGGCCTGTAATGCCATACTACTGACTGGCAAACGAAACCCTGCCATTTCGGCCAATACGCTCGAGTGGCCTGCCACGGCAATAGCAACTTTTTTAGTTTTAATATGGCCTTTTGCAGTTTGCACACCCACCACTTCACCATTTTTAATGTCAAATCCAGTAACTGCGCACATTTGAATAATATCAACACCCAATGCATCGCCCGCGCGTGCATAACCCCATGCCACACCATCATGGCGCGCAACACCACCGCGTTTTTGCAATATACCACCAACAATTGGAAAACGCGCATCTTCACTCATATTGATGCCAGGCGCTATATGTGCAACTTCATCAGGCGTAACCCAGTCAGAATCAATACCGTTCATATGCATGGCGTTAATATTACGACGCATCACCTCCAAATCATGGCGCGAATGCAGCAAAGTCAGTAAACCTGCCTGTCGCAACATTATGTTAAAGTCTAGCTCCTGCGACATATTTTCATATAAGTTAAGTGAGAAGTTATAAAATTTTGCACTTTGCGGAAACAAATAATTCGACCGCACAATGGTTGTATTTCGCCCTGTATTCCCGCCGCCTAACCAGCCTGCCTCAATCACGGCAACATTTTTATAGCCATGTTCTTTTGCCAGGTAATATGCTGTCGCAAGGCCATGTCCACCACCTCCTACGACCACAGCATCATATTCAGATTTTAAATCGGGGTTCCGCCATGCTTTCTGCCAACCATTATGGTGACTAATGGCGTTGCGTACTAATGACAATGTAGAATATTTTTGCACAAAAATCCTCACTTTATCTAAAACTATACAATAGTGTATAGATATATTATTCTTGGTCAAGCATAATATACACCCCTGTATTTTTATGCTATAATGAACCATGAAAAAAAATAATGCATCAATTGATAAAGCCAAAAAACCAAGAGGCAATACAAAGACTTCACGCTCACAATGGCTTGTTGAAGCTAGAAAATTACTCATCCAAGGCGGTGTTGATCAAGTAAAGATTGATCGAGTGGCCAAAAACTTGAACGTATCAAGGGGTGGTTACTATTGGTTTTTTAGCAATCGACAAGAGATTTTAGACACATTGTTGGATGAGTGGAAAAATATTGAAAATGACCCATTAATTAAAGCCTTAAATGGTAAAAACACTACCCAACTTGACCCGTTTTTTAGATTTTTTACGCGCCTTTTGCGCGAGCGTACATATTCACCAAAATTAGATTCAGCCATGCGCGACTGGGCACGGCAATATCCTGCCGCCGCTGCTGCAGTCAAATTGGTCGACAATCGCCGCATTCTTGCGTTAAAACAAGCATTTCTAGGCTTAGATTACGCCCCAGATGAAGCCTTCATTCGAGCGAGAATATTATATTATCACCAAATTGGTTATTATGCGATGAATGTTACAGAAAACGAAAATCAACGAAAAGAATTTTTGCCAACCTATTTTAAGCAGCTCACAGGGTTTGACTTACCTCAAAAAGTCTTAGATGCGCTTTATACAAATTAACAACACAAATCTCGTAAAAACATGTTTATGGCGTGAATCTCACGACTTCGTCAGGTGATTTTGCTATAAGGTAAATTAAAAGAATGGCTGCCAATTTCTGATGATGATAATTAGGGTAATTTAAAAATTGCAATTTGCTATTAGAAGGATTAACAATAATTTATGTCAAAAAAAGTTGAAAAAAAACCCAGTGTTGATCTGACCAATAAAGCCTATAATGGTATTCGTAAAATGCTATTTCATAATGAACTGGTCGCAGGGCAAAAAATTCCTTTTCAAGAGCTTGCTGATGAAATGGAAATGAGCGCAACGCCTGTTATTCAAGCGTTAAAGTTTTTGGAATTCCAGGGTATTGTGCGGCGAGAACCCAATAAGGGATACTTTATTGAACCATTAGATTTAGAAGAAGTGGATGAACTGTTTCGGTTTAGAAATTTGCTTGAACTTTCGCTCTTGCACGAAACGATTGAGCGACTAGATGAAGAAGCAAAAGCAAGTCTTGCGGCCGCACATAAAGCATATTTAGAAGCGATTAATGGGGTGTTTATTACCAAAAAACTTGTTGCGGATATGGAATTCCACATGACAATTGCGCGCCTTTCTGGTCAAAAATTAAAGGTAAGGGCGTTACGCAATAGTTTTGACTTATTGCATTTAAAATATCAAACAAGCCTGCGTTATGTGACGCGAAGCCAGTCCAATGAAAATGATCATGGTCTGATTTTAGATGCCATCTATGCAAAAGATATTGAGAAAGCCTCAAGCCTGTTGAGCGATCATATCGAAAACAGCCGAATTAATGCCTGTGATAATCTAATTCGCATGAGTAAAGAAAAGGCTGAACTTGGCTTTTAAATAAGTCTGGCAGTCATTCAGTTTAATTGATAACTGCCAGATATACTATATTTACTACCGCTTATAGAGACTCTTGATAGAAATTCTCGATTGACTTTAGATAACTTGGATCAAGATTAAGCTCTTTTGCTCCCACTAGCATACCTTTTACATAATTTTGTGAAGGCTTGAATGGGCCTTTAGGGTCAATCACCTGATATAAATCAGCATCGTACCAGTTGCCATCTTCACCCATCACAACAAATGTACGCCTAACATAGTCACCAATATAAACATCTTCTTTGATGTCAAGTGCCTTTAGCTCTTCTTCGGGCACATCAAACAGCGCGCCATGCACCATTTTACCGGGTGCGTCCATAATGTTACTTATGCCAGCTTTTTGGGTCTGTGACCAAAAATTAAACTGAATTTCATAATTGGGAATATACGCTTTCATGCGAAATTCCGCACTAGGTAACAAATCTTTCAAAAAGCTCATCTGAAGGTTTGAACCATATCCGAAATGCAACATCTTATTTCTCCTTAGTTTGATTTTCCAACGACAAGAAACGGCTTAACCGAACTCCTGCGTCAGAGGTTGCGGCATGAATGCCTATTGATTTTAATTCAGCGGTAACATCCACTGGAATTTCTTTATCGGCTATTTTTTGATTTAAAATACCACCAAAAAGTATTGGAATATTTAGCGAGCGATCTGCCAAAGCAGTTTTTAACTGCCGTCCATACTCAAGTGCCATGCCATTATGGGTACTAACTAAAATAGCATCCATACCGTATGCGGCATCCGCAATTTGTTCGGGGCTGGCCTCAGCACCAAGATATTTAACGCAAGCCTTGCTATGCGCTAACAACCAGTTCAAAACAATAATTGCATGTTCATGAACATCGCCAGAGGCCAATAGAATTTTTCTACCGCGCAGTTTTGCAACAAGTTCAGGATCTTGAAATGATACTAAGTTATCTTTATATTTTGCAATCGACTGTTCAAAAATGTCTGTTGGAACAATAATTTTACGGCCACGTGGTTCATTGTCATCTAATTCACCAGCGCCAAAATATTCCTCAAATAATGCTGGCCCCAGTTTTTTAAGAATGAATAACATTTCAAGCGGATTACGAATATTAACCCCCGCTGCAGAAAGTCCTGCGAGGGCATTGTCAAAAACTTGACGTCCATGATCTAGCATTTTATCGGCAAATATATGACTATCGCTAAAGTCCATCCGCGGGAATAATCTACGCGCAGTAGCTTCCACCCGCTGCCCCATTATTTGTGCTTCTAAAATCTCTTGCGCGCTTGGTGCGCGAATGGCTTCAGTTACGGGTAGTGGTAATATCGCATGGCCTGTTGGGCATTCCAATTGTGCCATAATATCCCAAAGCACATATTCAGAAATCATTGCTCGGTTATAATCAAAATTATGTGTGAAAGAAATCGTATCACCATAAAACATAGAACCTATGCACTCTCCTTGGTGAATTCGCTTCAGTGCAAACACCCACCCTGCTCTTTTTACAGGGTCAGAGGTCAACCCTCCAATACAATGTGATAATTTTGCACCGAGCAATTCTTCAACAATATAATATTCCATAAACGCCCAGCCGGCAATCGTGGTACAGTCAAAGAATAATGCGCCGAAACCATCTTCAAGATAAGAGTGCAACATCACCCCTTGGGACTTAAACTCACCAAGCAACGCGATGGCTCGCGTGGTTTCCACCGCGGTTACAATAGGGTCTTTCCAGCCTGGTGCCTCATGCGCAAAAAATTGAGATAGGTTTCCAATAGTGGTCACACCTGCCCGCAACGCATGGACGGTATTGATAAATGACGATGGAAAGCCAATCATAAAATCGCCCATATGCGGCTGAATTGGTGTTTTTTGACCAATTTCACGCCATGCGGCATTGCTCTCTAACATCGGCCCTGTTTCAGCAGCGGCTTTTGTGCGTTGATCTTCAGGCAATGCCATTCTACGATCAAGACATAAACCAGCACGGTGAATTTCTGCACCCTCCTCTAGCCCCACTTTCCAAATATAATCTAATGCTTTGGTGGTTAATTGCCAATTTCCCATGCCAATATGGGCATGAAAGGTAATGCGCCCAGCTTTCATAGACTGCAATTTAAACTCAGCCTCAGAGCATACATCCCAGCGACTAAAAGCAGCAGTACGGCCAATAGATATTTGTTGCGCTGTGGGCTTTATATCCCGCAAGACATCATTGATATTGGGTAAAAGAGCCGCCTGAAGCGCGTTGATATTTTTATCAATCGTCATCCCTCCCCCTTATGATTCACTAAATTGGAACTTTGGGAGTTATGTAGTCGTTTTTCAACCAGTTCTAAGGCAGAAGTAAACGCATTGAATCCACCCATCTCCTTAATAACTTTGTGTCCCCGCGCAGAGATACCGCCAGGTGTTGCTAATGAATCCCATATAACATCAAGGCTTTTATCAGCTTGTTCACGCGCCATTGCCGCAGCACCTTCAAAACTATCCTGAACCAATTCTCTGGCTAAATCAGCGGGCAAGTTCGCTGCAACGGCCCAATCCGACGCTTCCTGCATCAACGCAAACATCCAAGCATAAAGCGCACCAGTTAAAGCAGAGCTTGCTGGGAACTCAATTTCACTAGCAAGCGTGTATACTTGTCCTAAACGTCCAAAAAATGCACTGGCAACAGAGTTTCTTGGGTAAATGAGTGTTGGGCTTTTATGAATGGCAACGCAGGATAAAGGCAAACTACGTACGGCCAGCGCGGGCTTAGTTAACATTTGTAATGTCGCAACATCAACACCTGCTGCAACACTAATGACCGTCTGATCGGCACGCAATGTGAGCGGCTCAAGCACAGTAACCACATCAACTGGTCTGGTCGCAATTATAACAATATCAGCCGCATTTATGGCTGTTTGAGCAGATCGCATTATTTGTAAATTAGGATATTCTGCTACAAGCTTTTCAGCGCGGGCACAGCTACGCGGCACCAACAAAATTGTTTCCGAACTTTCTGCTTTCTGCAAACCCCGTATCATATATTCCGCAAGATGGCCGATACCGATAAATGCAATGGTCTTTGTCATGCCTCCCCCCCTGCTTGATGCCGTTTTACCGCGGGTGGGCAGGCAATAAAATGGGTATCAGATAAGGCTTCTAACTTTGGCGCATCAATATTGCACTGGGGCATAACAGCTGGGCACCGAGGATGAAAAGAACAGCCTGAAGGCGGCGAAATCGGGTTGGGTATTTCAGATGTAATATTTATCCGATCTGGCCTAACACGCCTAGGGTCAGGCACTGGAATTGCTGAGAGAAGCGTTTTGGTGTAAGGATGTTGAGGGTTTGAGAAAAGCTTATCCCATGGGGCTTCTTCAACAATTTTACCCAAATACATAACTGCAATCCGATCTGCAATATGCTCGACAACCGCAAGATCATGTGAGATAAATAAATATGACAAGCCAAATTCTTCCTGAATATCCACCAAAAGATTTATTATTTGTGCTTGTACTGATACATCAAGCGCCGACACCGCTTCATCACAAATAATAAGTTCTGGCTCAAGTGCTAAAGCACGCGCAATCCCAATACGCTGGCGTTGGCCGCCAGAAAATTCATGCGGAAAACGATTTTTATGTTTGGGGTTTAACCCAACTTTTTCCAACAACCAATCTGCACGTTGTTGTGCTTCCACCTTTGTAGCGCCATGCAATCTCAAGGGTTGCTCAAGCGTGGTAGCCAAATTCATTCTCGGGTTAAGTGAGGAGTTTGGGTCTTGAAATACAATTTGTATCCGCTTACGATATGCAAATTGTTCCGCGTGGGTCATAGACGCATCATCCTGTAAAGATTTACCATCAAAGCTAATGCTGCCAGATGTCAGATTCTGCAAACCGCACACTGCCATGCCTGTTGTGGTTTTCCCGCAGCCACTTTCACCAACCAATGCAAGAGTTTCGCCGCGTCTAATTGATAAACTTACATCATTAACCGCACGAATTGGGTGAGCTGAACTGCCAAAGTTAACACATAAATTCTTAACCGATAGAAGCGGTAATGGGTTTGGAAAAATATCAGGTTTTGACACTATGCTTCTCCATCGCTATTTAAAGTTAATGGAAAATGGCACCGCACTGATCTTTGTATATTTGTTTCATTTAACAACGGCGAAGTGTCCTTACATATATCTTGCACATTAGGGCAACGGTTGGAAAATGCACAGCCTGCTGGTAAATCAGCAGGGTCAGGCACCGTTCCGGTAATTTCCTGCAAACGCTGGCGGCCAAAACGTGCACGACGGCCAAGCACAGGAAGCGATTGTAAAAGCGCATTCGTATAAGGGTGCGCAGGCGCGTCAAATATTTCATTAACGCTGCCTGTTTCAACAATTTGCCCGGCATACATCACAATAATGCGTTCGGCAGTCTCTGCAATAACTCCCAAATCATGTGTAATCATCAAAACGGCGCTGCCAAACTCTTGGCGCATTTCAATAATCAAATCCATAATTTCACTTTGAATGGTTACATCAAGCGCGGTCGTTGGCTCATCGGCAATTAATAAAGTTGGGTTGCAACATAAAGCCATAGCAATCATTATCCGTTGACGCATGCCACCAGACATCTGAAACGGAAATTCTTTCATGCGTTTTTCTGGCGCTGGAATTTGCACTTTTTTAAGCATTTTGAGCGCTAATTCTTTTGCCTCAACTTTAGAGCTACCGACATGAAGCCTAAACACTTCAGCTATTTGATCACCAACTGACATTAACGGATTAAGCGAAGTCATTGGCTCTTGAAATATCATTGAAATTCGGTTACCACGAATTTTTCTCAATCGTTTATTTGGCATTTTCAATAAATCATTGCCCTCAAATATTGAGCGGCCAGCGGTAATGTGACCGGGCGGCGATGGAATGAGACTCAAGAGTGAAAGTGCGGTAACACTTTTACCAGAGCCGCTTTCGCCAACCAAACCAACAATTTCACCTGGGTTAATATAAAAACCAACATCACGCACAACTGGCACTGGACCATTTGGGCTATCAAATGAGACACAAAGGCCATCTACTTTTAGTAGCGGTTCAACCTTCTCAATATCACCCAGAATATTTTCCTTTATTTCATTCATTTGGGTTTGCTCCCAACATTTTTAGCTTTATTACGCGGGTCAAGAATGTCTCTAAGGCCATCACCAAACAGGTTTAGCGCCAATACAGTTACAAAAATTGCCAATCCAGGGAAAATAGACAACCAAGGCGCTGTAAAAAACTGATTGCGTGCAGATGATAACATCCCCCCCCAACTTGGCGTTGGTGGTTGTGCGCCTAATCCAAGGAAAGACAATGCAGCTTCTAATAATATAGCTTCTGCTGCACCCAATGTCGTAATTACCAATACAGGGCCCAATATATTGGGCATGATCTGGCCAAACATTATCCGTATATGGCCATAACCAAGTGAGTGCGCAGCTTTAACATAATCTGCTTTTTTAGCAGAAAGTACTTGAGCGCGAGTAATACGGCAAGAATATGACCAATTTGTAAGCCCCAAAGCAATATATAGATTAATCAAGCCCGGGCCTAATGAGGCCATGATTGCCAAGGCAAAAACCACAACTGGGATAGACAACATAATATTGGTAAGCCCCATAATCATATCATCAGTTTTGCCCCCCCAATAACCAGCAAGCAACCCCAAGCTAACGCCAATGAAGGTGTTTATAATCTGAGTAATTAAGCCTACGCTTAGCGATATGCGTGCACCATAAACAACGCGAGAAAATACATCACGTCCATGAGTGTCAGTACCAAATATAAAAGTTCCATCAGGGCGCATTTCCGAGCGCATTAAATCAGCATCAGAGACGGGGTCAAATGGCGCAATCAAAGGTGCAAATATCGCCATAAGTACAATGATAGCAACAAAACTACCACCAATAACCAAATTTTTCTGGCGCAATAATCTAAGGATTCTTTGATGCATATTCATTTAAAATCAATCCTTGGGTTTATGACGCGATAAAGAATATCAACCACAAGATTGACAATAAGAAAAACCATAATAATTAATAACAAACAGCCTTGTGCTACAGGGATATCTCGCTGAAAAATAGACTCAACCAACAATGAACCAACCCCTGGCCAAGAAAACACCCGTTCAACCACCACGGTTTGCCCCATTAATGAGCCAAACAGCAATGCACTTGTGGTTAAGATTAGAACAAATGAATTGCGCATAACATGGCGTAGATTTATGGCCAATGCGCTTAACCCTTTTGCCCGCGCAGTTCTAACATAATCGGCCGCCAAAACTTCAATAACTGCGGCGCGGGTAATTCGAGCCAATAATGCGGCATAGCCCACTCCTAATGTTAAGGCAGGTAATATTAAATTTGAAAATGCTCCACCACCATAGCCTGAGGTTGGTAAGATATTAAACATATAGCTAAAGACATACATTAATAAAATACCAAGCCAAAATTGCGGAATTGATACCCCTGCAACAGAAACAACCGCCAACCCAATATCGAGCCAAGTCCCTTGTTTTAATGCCGAAATAAAGCCTATGGGAATACCGACGATTAACGCAATAGCCAGTGCTGCGCAAGCCAGTTTTAAAGTTGCACCAAGCCTTCCAAAAACAACTTCAGAAACATCATAACGCCTTAACATGGATTTGCCCATGTCACCCTGAGCCAATCGGCCAAGATAATTTACATAACGGACGATCACCGGTTTATCTAACTCAAAATCTTTACGTAATTGAGCGACGACCTCTGGGTCTAACTCTAAACGTCCAGCAGAGGAAAGTGCCGCATTGCCTGGTACTAAATTAAGCAACAAGAAAATAATCAACGTTACCCCAATCACAGTAGGAATAAACTGCAACAAACGTTTCAGAATAAAGCGATGCATGATGTCAAACCCATGATAAAAGTAAATTAAACCTGTGGCAGCAGCGCGCTGTCACAGGTATTTTGTGTTATTTCCCAGCGCGTGGGGACGTGCTGTCAATCCAAATATCAGCAAAATCCTGATACATGATTTCGATCGCAACACCCTTCATGCCATGCACCCAAGGTTGGCTAGCCAATACTGCTTTATTATAGTTAAAGATCCATACCGAAGCGTCATCTTGGAAGATACGGTCTGCACGGCGCAATAAATCAACACGGGCAGCCTGATCATTTGTGTTACCTGCTTTATCCAGTAGCGCATCATATTCAGCATTTGAATAATGCACATAGTTACCAGAGGTATTGGCTGTTTTTGAGTGCCAGCGGTTCAACGCTTTAAGCGGGTCAGGACCAGAGCCGAAAGACCAGATTAAACCTTGATAATCATCAGCAACCAAACGGTCATATAATATCCCGCCTTCTAGCTGTTGGGTTGTTACCTTAATGTTAATATCATCCAAAAATTGCCCAAGAACCTCAACAACACCTACACCGTAGGACTCATTACCTGTACCTAAAACTTCCAAATCAAACCCATCGGCATATCCTGCTTCAGCCATTAATTTACGAGCTTTTTCAACATCATAACCAAACCCTTTTGCGTTAGGGTCAAAGCCTTCTGAGGTAGGTGGCAACCAGCCAATTGGGTTAACTGCTTTGCCTTTAAGGAAGCGGCTGTTAATAGCATCTTCGTTAATCGCAAGTGATATGGCTTGGCGTACTCGACGATCAGCAAGTGGCTTATATTTTGGATTTAGATTGATAAGACGCGTGTACATCTCTGCGACTTCGATCAAATTCTTGCTAAGTTTCGGATCATTCGCATATTGCGGATATTGCGCCGCTTCAATCAAAATACTGTCGAGTTCACCTGATTTAAACGAAATATCGCGTGCAGCGCCTTCCTGCATAATACGGAAGTTTAACGTATCTAAATAAGGTTTACCCTTTTCATAATAATTGTCAAATTTTGTCAGAGTAACATGGCTACCGTTAACCCACTCACCAAATTTAAACGGCCCGCTGCCAATTGGTGCCAAACCAAATTTATCTCCAGCAGCCTCCACCGCTTCATGTGGTACAATAGCAGTACCAGGTAGGTAGAAATAATAACCAGGGTCAACGCGTTTGGTTAGTTTAATTGAGAACTCGCTATCGCTAATACGATTCAAGCCAGAAATTGCTTTTGCATCTCCTGCTTTATACGCTTCGGCGCCTTCAATTATCTCAATATGACCTGCATTAGGGCTAACAGGCTTCATAGAAAGCATACGCTGCCATGACCAGATAATATCATCCGATGTCATCGCACGTCCATTATGAAACATAATATTTGAGTTTAACTTATAAGTATATGTCAAGCCGTCATCAGAAATTGTCGAGACATTAGCAAGCTCGCCAATAGGTCGATTCTCTTCTACGCTCCACTGGTAAAGACTGCGGAAAATATTGCTTGTAACCAATAAATCCTGCTCTTTGCTTGTCATGTGCGGATCCAACGATAGAATACTGCCATCATAGGGCGCAACAAAATTAAATGTACCACCTTTTTGAGCGGTCTCAGCATGGGATTGAAACGCAATCCCCCCAGCAGCACAAGTAAGTGCGGTTAATAACGTTAAAACTTTTTTGATTTTCATGCCATTCCTCCATATTAGCAATTTGGAATTATCTATCCACCTCAGCTCTTCGGCTCTTATTTACTGCTTTTTGTCGCAGTATATTATGATGAGTAGCCAAACTAAAAAACAAATCTAACTTTGTTAATATTTATTTTACAATCTGATATAAAATCATATATCTAATTTTATATTTGAGTCAAACGAAACTTTTGAAACGACACCATAAATAACAAACAAAACAGAAAATAATCAGGGTGAAATTAAGATGTAATTTATCTTGCAATTTACCCAAATGCCAAAAACTGACACTTATTATTGGATGGTTAAAACTAACACTAATTATTGGATGGTTAAAACTGACATTTGCTATTAAATGACTAAAACTGACATGCCAAATGGGTAGAGATACAACCTCCTGCAGCAGCCTAACCAAAGCAGGGTCGTTAATATCTTGCAATATCTAAATATGCGAAGGTGACTATATTTTACCGTCTTGAGTTACCATCTTCCATCACACTTGGTGTTAGTCAATTGCATTATATGCGCTTATTTATCTGTTTGTATCCAAATAGAAAGGCCTAACCAAGCGCCATGCATATATATTTTATCCACAATCTCATTGGCATACGGCCAAATATTAACATACATCAAGACTTAAAGGCCTAAAAACTCTAGACTGGCATAGAGATGGCCTATTCTGTGATAAAAATTAGCATCAAAATAAACACTATTTTATGATCAATCAAGAAAAGATACTATTCCAAGTTAAAGACCTCATCAAAACATATGGTTCTGGTGATGCCGTTGTAAATGCCCTGCGCGGTGTGACTGTTGAAATTCCTGCCAAAGAATTAATTGTTTTGCTCGGCCCCTCTGGCAGCGGAAAATCCACTTTACTCAATATTCTAGGCGGGTTAGACAGAGCAACATCTGGCAGTATATTTTTTAAAAATAAAAATTTGTCTACCATGTCAGAATCTGCCCTTACCCGTTATCGGCGCCAGAATATTGGTTTTATTTTCCAACAGTATAATTTAATACCCAGCCTAACCGCGCTTGAAAATGTCGAATTGGTCACCGAAATTTCCGATAATCCAATGGATGCAAAACACGCTTTAGAATTGGTTGGCCTTGCCGCACGTATGGAGCATTTCCCAACCCAAATGTCGGGCGGTGAATTGCAACGTGTCGCCATTGCCCGTGCCATTGCCAAACAACCCTCTGTACTATTTTGTGACGAGCCAACAGGCGCTTTAGATAGTAAGACTGGCCGCACAATTTTAAACATTTTACAAGATATCAATCAAGATTTAGGAACAACCATTATCATCGTAACTCACGCCATGGCTACAGGCGCTATGGCCGACCGCACCATTTACTTTTCAGATGGTAACATTGATCAAATAAAGGTAAATCAGCATAAATTAACCGCAGATGATATAGAATGGTAAAAGGCCAAAATAAATATGTTTAGCACGCTAAACCATAAACTATTTAGGGATTTAAACCGCATGAAATTGCAGGCCTTGGCCATCGCTGTTGTTATGGCCCTAGGGGTTATGATACTGGTTATGATGGGTGGTTTGGTGATTTCGCTCGAGCAAACTCGCGATACATATTATGAACGCTACCGCCTCGCCCATGTTTTTGCACCTGTTGCCCGTGCGCCTCGCCATGTCATCGCCAGCCTTGCTGCCATCGATGGTGTTAATGCAGCTATTGGCCGTATCAATGGCAATGCTTTAATCAATATGCCAAGCAATGACATCCCCATCCAAGCCCAAATTGTCTCGCTACCCAATTTTAAAAAACCTAAAATAAATGACGTTTATTTGGTCGATGGGCGTGCAATTAATGCAACCCAAGAAGATGAAATTTTAATTATTGAGTCCTTTGCCAAAGCGTATAAATTAAGCCCAGGCGATACAATATCTGCCACCATTAACGGTGCAAAACGTATTTTACGCATTGCAGGTTTAGCTCAATCACCCGAGTTTTTATATACTGCTGTGCCAGGTGAATTGGCACCGGATGACAAGCGATTTGCTATCATCTGGATGAAGCAAAAAAGCCTTGAAGCGGCATTTGATTTAAAAGGTGCATTTAACGAAGCTCTATTACTAACTTCAAGAAAAGCCAATTTAACTGACATACTCGCCAAAACTGACCAAATTTTGGACTCCTTTGGTGGCTTTGGTGCTTATGGAATTGTAGATCATTCATCTAACCGCTTCATTGATGAAGAAATCAAAGGCGTAAAAGCTTCTGGTAAGGCTATGCCGCCGATATTTTTGGGTATTGCTGCTTTTTTACTGTATATCGTCATCACACGCATTATTCAATCTGAACGTCAACAAATTGGCCTGTTAAAAGCCTTTGGCTATACCAGTCTTGAAATTGGCATACATTATATGAAATTCATTTTGGTTATTGCCGTTGGCGGTGCAATATTAGGTAGCATATGGGGCATAATGGCGGGGCGTAGCTTTGCTTCTGTTTATCAACTCTATTATAAATTCCCATTTCTCGTCTTCCAAATTGACCCAGCGACCATCATTACGGGTCTCATTATCAGCGTCACCACCACCACTTTAGGCGGGCTATTTGTACTTAAAGGTATTTTTAAGTTATCACCCGCAGTGGCTATGCGTGCTGCAACTCCTCCCGACTTTAGCCGTTCAAAAAAATTAGGGACTTTTCTTAAAAAATTATTGGATCAACCGACACGCATGATCATCCGCACCTTAATGCGCCAACCTGGCCGCGCTGCAGGTGCGGTTATCGCCATTGCAGCTGGAATGTCCTTAACGGTCGCAATGATAGGCATCATGGCCTCATTTGATGACACGATAGAAATTAGTTTCGGGGTGATTGATCGTAGCGATGTTACGGTTAGTTTTGTCGCCCCACTTTCAAGCAAAACTATATTTGAGTTACAATCAATCGATGGCGTGCAAATGGTAGAACCCATTCGCAATGTACCAGTTATTTTGCAAAATGGCCTCTATACACATAAAGGGGCAGTCAGCGGTCTGTTAACCAACCCAGAACTTAACCGCGCGGTTAACTCAAACTACAAACCGATGAGCATACGCGATGATGGCATTATCATCGCAACAGCCTTGGCCAAAAAGTTACACATAAAGGCGGGTGATTTTTTAACGGTCAAAGTGCGTGAAGGCATTAAACCTGTGCTACATATACCCGTTGTCGGCATTACCGAAACCTTAATAGGCTCCCCCATATATATGCAATTAGATAAGTTGAACATTGCGCTAAAACAGCCCAACCGTGTGTCAGGGGCTTTTCTTAAAATTGACAGCGCCAAACAAGCTGCCATATATAAAACTTTAAAAAACATGCCGCATGTGGCAGGTGTGAGTTTAGCCAGCGAGGCTAAGCAGGCATTTCAAACCATTATGGATAGTGGTGCTGGTGCCATGCGATTTGTGATGGCCGCTGTGGCCTTTATCATAACATTTGGCATTGTATTTAACAGTGCCAAAATTGCTTTCGCCGAGCGCGCACGCGATTTGGCTTGCATTCGAACTATCGGCTTTAGCAAAGGTGAAACCGCCTATGTATTATTGGGCGAATTGAGCCTAATTACCCTCATTGCCCTACCAATAGGTTCGGTTTTGGGTTATTATTTATCATTTGCTGCGGCCCAAGCCTTTAGTACTGATTTATATACAATTCCTACCAATATTGTGCCCGAAGCTTTTGGCACAGCAGCACTTGCCGTCATCATTGCCGCAATATTCTCTGGCTGGTTGGTCAAACGTAATATCGACAATATTGACTTAGTCGCTGCACTCAAAACACAGGATTAAAAAAATGGCCCGAAAAACCCGTTCGTGGATGTTAACACTCATTAGTTTGCTTGTCATAGCAGCCCTCACCTATTCATTTTGGCCAAAACCAATGAAAGTCGACATTGGCCGCGTGATGCAAAAACCCATGCTCATCACCATTGATGAAGAGGCTAAAACCCGAGTGCGTGAAGCTTATGTGGTATCTACCCCCATTGCAGGGCGTCTCTTAAGGGTTGATATCGAACCTGGCGACATCGTCATTGGCAATCAATCTATCGTCGCACGCATGTTACCAACCAACCCTTCTGCATTAGATCTGCGCACCACCGAACAAGCCATGGCCGCTGTAAGCTCGGCCGAAGCGGCATTGCGTTTGGCACGTGCAGATTTAAACAAAGCCATGATTGATAGAGAGTTGGTTGAGGAAAAGGTTGAACGTTCCAAACGTCTGTTTGAAAATGGCGTTATTAGCCAAGTGGCGCTCGATAGAGCAGCACAAAATTTACGCGCTTCAATGGCCATCTTGGACACCGCCCAAGCGGCCATTTCAATGCGTGAGGCCAACCTCATCAATAACCGCGCTTTACTAATGAGCTTTAATGATTTTAGCAACCCTAAAGACAAGCCCGCGTCAAATCAAACGACAATACCTATAATTGCACCAATTTCAGGCCATATATTGCGCCTTATGCAATTAAGTGAAATCACGCTACCCGCGGGTGCCCCAATCTTAGAAATTGGAGACATCAATGAAGGGCTTGAAATTGTTGCCGAATTACTTTCGAGCGATGCCGTTAAAATAAATGTTGGCAACCGCGTTATCATTGACAATTGGGGTGGCGATAAAACCCTAACGGGCAGTGTGGAACGCATTGACCCTTGGGGTTACACCAAATATTCAGCACTAGGTGTTGAGGAACAACGGGTTAAAATTGTTATCCATTTTAACGAACCGATTGAACAGAATATTAATTTAGGTCACGGCTTCAGAGTCGAAGTGAAAATCGTCATATGGGAAGATAAACAAGTTTTAACTTTACCTTCAAGTGCTTTATTCAGAGAAGGTACAGATTGGGCAGTGTTTAAAATTATAGATGGAGTGGCCAGTAAAGGTTTGGTTAAAATTGGTCACAATAATGGCAGTGACGCGCAATTGCTGAAAGGCTTAGAGCTTGATGACAAAGTGATATTATACCCAAGTTCAGTCCTTGTAGATGGCCAAAGCGTTGAGCAAAGACTGGCTGAGTAATTACCGAGTAACATCCTATAAAATATTATGATTTCGGCTCAAATTTTTTATATTGGCTAAGCTATCTTGTCCTTGAAATATGCAGAACATAATATATGCAAAACACAATCATCGCCAATTGAAAATTGTATTCATTATGCCATTATCACTTACTTAACAATGCGATCTTATCATCGCTATATAAGTTAAAGTTGAATTAGGTTTTGAGTGATTGCTTTAGCAATTGCTTGCTCACGGGTGTTTGCGCCCATCTTTTTTTTAGCATTATTAATATATAGCTCTACCGAAACTGGCTTTAAGTTAAGTCGATATGCAATTTCTTTGGTTCTTAAGCCTGTTGTAAGCCAGAGCAGACATTCTTTTTCTCTGTTTGAGAGGTTTGGTAATATTTTTGATTTTTTTCGAATGGATTTAATGGCTTCTCTTGCATAAAACGACGCCAAATGTAGTGTTTCAAAATTTTCGGCTTTAATTTTTTGAACCTCAAGCAAACTCAATGATGAACCAATATTCCACCCGCCAGCACCAATATCAGTTAGAGGATTAAAAACGATAGAAAATCCCGATTGCATTCCTGCTTCAGACGCTTCTTTAATAAGTTTTTTCTCCACCTCATCTAAAAAGTCATATTTTTTTAAATATTCAATTCCTGTTCCCATTGAGGTAAAGTTTTTGCAACATACCATAAAAAAGGGGTCAATATCTTGATAATTTTGATCGATATAATGATCTAGCCAATATTGAGGAAAGCTGGTTAATATATCAACCTCTCCAAGCTCTAAGTCAATATAAATAATTCTATCAAACCCAAAACTTTTATAGAAACTCACAATAATGGACCAAACATCATCTATCGATTTGCTGTGATCTAACTGAGTTAAAAATATTTCTAATTTCGAATTCATATGGTGCTGATATCTGTTTAAATAGAATTTAGTATATATGGATTTACATATATTGAATAGCATATCTAATATTCATATAAATTAAATATGTCTGTTGCCATAAATATTATGGTATCGGCTATTGTTCAAAATCGCAATTAATTTTACCTTTTAAATTGTAAAGGCTTAAAGAGACCATTTTATGAAATCACATATTGATAATAAGTTGGTTGAATCAATTTATAATATTGCTGTAAACCCACAAAAATATGATGACTTTTTAAATCTTTGGCAAGAAGAGTTTTTACATATACCAACTGAGAAAACCGGAGATATAAAAGAAAAGATTAACATAAAATCACAAAGAGTGGGTGATGCAATTGAGCAACATTTCTTTCGGGCTTTTACCATTTTAGAGTTGATGGATCATAAAACCCAAAATTATACTATTAAGCAAATAATTGAAGCTGACCCGTTGCCAAGTTTTATAATATCTCAAGACAAAACCATTTTATTATATAATGAACCCGTTGGTAATCTATTAAAACTAACTGTGGGTGGGTTGTTGCTAGACCTAAATATTAGCCCTGCAGATTTTAAGCTGATTGATGACAATATTCAAGCAATTGAAAATATTGAGCAAGACAAACTTTTATCAATTATTCAAATTAAAACAAAGGCTGATAGTGAGCCTTTACTATTTGCTTTATCTAAGATAAATGAGCCAATTACAAACGTCAGCTATTTAAGGCTATCTGGCATCCACACCATTTGGAACAGTGATATTGGTGTGATTATTCAAAATATATTTAGTCTTTCGGATATGGAATTAGACATCGCTAAAAAATTAGTCTCAGGCATGAAACTAAGTGACATTGCAACCGCGAAAGAACGTTCTATTTTTACAATTCGTACTCAGAAAAAAAACCTATTTAGAAAAACCAACTTAAAGTCACAAAGTGAACTCATACGATTATTTGCTCTGTTGCAAAATTTAGAATATCAAGACAAGCAATATATATTACCAACTAGCCAAGCTTTTAACAATAAAAACAACCATATTAAACGCCAAAACTATTTAATACGCGCTAACGGGCGTAAGCTATATTATGAAATTTATGGTGCGCCCCGTGGAGAACCTGTATTGTTTATGCATGGCGGTATATCAGGCACAGAACTCCCTCAATTTGTAGAAGATATTTTAATTTCCAATAACATAAAATTAATAGCACCGCATCGTGCAGGATTTGGATATTCTGAAGAAATTCCAGAACAAAATAAAGTTGAACATTTATTAGAAGATATTTTAGCATTATTTGACCATGAGAACATAAACAAATGCAAACTCATTGGGCATCTTGTAGGCTCTTTTTACGCATATTATATTGCTAGCAGATTAGCCGATCGGATCAGTAAAATACGCATCATAGGCGGCGCGGTACCATTTGCAAATATTCATCAAATCAATGCATTAAAACCACGCCAAAGAATTATCACCTATACTGCAAAATATGCTCCCCAATTATTGCCTTTTCTACTTAAAGGCGCTGTCGCACAGATTAAACAATATGGTGCAGAACGGTTTATGCAAGCTTTGTTTCAAGACAATATATCTGATCATTCATTCTGTAAAATGCCAGAAACTAGAGATGTTATTGCAAGTGGTTTACATTCAAGTTTTGGCCAAGGTGTTGGCTCGGTTGTTAGCGATGCGCATTATATTTTTAATGGCGATTGGCATGAATTGGTAAAAACTTGTGAAACACCTATAGAAATATTTCATGGTGCAGATGATCCAGCTGTACCAATAGACCAAGTCGAAGATTTTCTACAAACCCATGAGAATATAAAACTAACCATTGTTGATGGCGGGCAGATGATTTTATTTAAACATCCAGAATTACTGTTTAAAGATTTTTAAAATTTCAAAAGAAAGTTTTTTAATTGAAAGATGATGCAGAAAATAAATTAATAAATTCAATTTATGATGTGACGATTGACCCACAAAATTATCAAACCTTCATTGATAGATGGGCTGAACAATTTTTAGACTTCCCAAATGAGATTATAGGCAATGATGATAGCCCCATCGTTGAAAAATCTAAAAACTTAAGCAAAATACTTGAAAGTCATATCCTAACCGCCAATGAAATTTTAGGAAAAGTCGACCAACTTACTGAGTCTATAGATGCATTTAAAATAATGCACGAACAGTCTCCACTACCAGTTTTCTTTATAGCCTATGATAGAAAAATAGAGATAACAAACAAAGCAGCAAGAGAATTATTAAAAATAAATGACGGCTTGAGAATTGATAAACTTAATATCTTCATTAATGATATTGAAGAGATTGAAACCCTATTAGATGACTTAGCCATACTTGAATCCGATAAAATACTTACAATTGTTAGAATTGAAGAAAATGAATATAACACATCTCAATTATTTGCAATTAGCAAGAAAATTGAGGTTAAATCTGCAAAATGCTTTCTAAAATTTAGCGCCATTTGTACGGTTTGGAACAAAGCAGTTGGAAAAATTATTCAAGAACGGTTTGGACTTACAAATGTTGAACTCGAAATCGCCCACAAACTTGTAACTGGCAAAAAGCTGGCTGAGATTGCTGATGAAAAAAATCGTTCCATTTTTACCGTTAGAACCCAAAGCAAATCTCTATTAAAAAAAACAAAATTAAAAGACCAGTCGGAACTGGTACAACTTTTTGCTATTTTACAAAATTTTGACGCTAAAGCCCTAGTTTCTTACGATGATAAAATTAATCAACTAAGCCAAGCTACAATTAGCCAAAGCAAACATGTTTTATTAAGAGAGAATGGCCGTAAATTATATTATGAAATATATGGCCACCCTGCTGGGAAACCCATTTTGTTTTTGCATAGCTTGGTAACGGGTACTGACCTTACCGATAAAAATATTCAATATCTACACAAGCATAAATTAAAATTAATTGCGCCCCACAGAGCTAGTTTTGGATATTCTGACCCTTATTTATTAAACGATTTATTATTTCAATTCGTTGAAGATGTTAAAGCAGTATTAGAGGTAGAAAAAATAAAAGAATGCAAAATAATTGGCCATGCAATGGGCGCTTTTTATGCTTATTATCTTGGCGCATATTTACCAGAAAAAATTAAAGCCATACGCATTATAAGTGGTGCTGTGCCTTTTACAAAATTGCTCCATATTAACCAATTGCATAAAAGACAACGTATATTAACTTACACCGGCAAATATACACCAAAGTTATTACCATTTTTAGTTAAGGGTGCAGCCATGCAACTTAAAAAATATGGTGCAGAAGATTTGATTGATGCCTTATATGGGGATTCTGAATTTGATCACCAACTTGTTAAAGATCCTACATATCGCAAAATATTAGTAAACGGTTTTGAAAATTCATTTCGCCATGGTACTCAATCGATTATTAACGACGGCAGATGTTTGCATGGTAACAAATGGAATAGGCTTGTCGCAAATTGCAAAGTGCCAATAAGCCTGTATCACGGCAAACAAAACAAAGCGGTGCCATTACAACAAGTTATTGACTTTGTTGATGTTCATAATAATTTGGAACTTAGTATTTTAGAAGGTGGGCAGTTAATCTTTTATAAATATATAGAACAAGTCTTAACTGGTTTTTGATTAAAAATAAAAGGCTATTGCAACATGCTAAACATATGATGCTTAAAGATTTAGCCCATGCTCCCCCACGCTTGGTCTATAGACGAAATACCGCTTGCTTTTTAGGCCTAAACAGATATTCATACTTTTTGGCGCGGATGCAAGCATGGGGGGAAACATACCGCATCAGATATATACCATATTGATCAGCAGTCTAGTTTAGACAGGTTTGTTTTTCTAGCCACAAAATTATTTCATGATAAACTTCTTCTTTATTGATTTCATTTAGCATTTCATGGCGACCATTATGGAACAGTTTTAAAGTAATGTTTGTGTGCCCATTGGCTTTATAAGCGTTAAATAATTTCGGTAATCCTTTACCCATTAACCCAACAGGGTCATCGGAGCCACCAAAAATAAATATCGGTAAATCTGGTGCAATTTTTTTAAAATTTGCTGGTTTGAATAATTTTTTTAACCCTGTTAAGAAATCCAACCAAAGCCCTGTGCTACAATCAAAACCGCATAATGGATCTGTAATATAGCGATCAACTTCAGCGCCATCGCGGCTTAACCAATCATATTGGGTTCGATTGGGTTTAAACTTTTTATTGAAACTACCAAAAGATAAAAACTGCAATAATGCACTGCTATTTTGTTTGCCCACTCTAAAACATTCAATTTTTGCAACAACACTCGCAATGCTCAATAAAAGTACAGATTGTAAATTCGAACCCGATAAGATAACCCCACTGATGTCAGGCTTAGCTATTTTAGAATGCTGGGTTAAATATGATTGCGCAATGAAAGAGCCCATACTATGACCAATAATAAAATATGGCAGGTCATTTATACAAACCGTTTTACGCACTAAAGCTGTATCTTGCAATATTTTTTCCCAACCATTGCTATCTGCAAATATGCCTAAGCTAGCAGTCTGACCAGCGCCATGTCCGCGGTGATTATGCGCCACAACACCATAGCCAGCAGCAACCAACTTTTCAGCAAATTCATGATAACGCAACGCATGCTCGGCCATACCATGTAAGATATGCACCCATGCCTTGGCCCTTTTATTAGGCCAAATAAACACTTCAATCTGATGACCATCATCTGCAACAACTGTATTGTCTATCATTCTTAAATCCTTACTGTTAAAAAATCATAACATGTCTGATGCCTTAATAATAAGAAAAATCAACCTGTCTTAATGTATAAAATTATCGTCATATTGACATTTATAGCTATCTATATGTAATATAATTTAAGTGAGCCTCCATAAGCATCTCACTTAATCTTAAGCAAGCATTGTTTTAAAATAGGTAAGGATCGTTATGACGAATAAAAAAATTGTAACCGTTGTTCAAATTGACAATAGACCAGAGCAAAGAGCCAAAGATATTATTGAATTGGCCAAACATGTAAAACAGCATAAAACCGATTTTTTATTATTGCCAGAAATGCCGTTTAACGACTGGCTGGCAAATGATAGAAATGTAAAAATGTCGCGTTGGGAGGCAGCGGTTGTTAATCACAATAACCAGATTTCAAAATTTGAAGAATTAGGCTATCCAAGTCTAATGTCAACAAGGCCGATCACCGAAGCAGATGGACGCCGCCAAAACTCTGCATATACTTGGACAAAAGACCGTGGTGTTGCCGATTTTCA
>JADGDI010000013.1:27045-39984 GCA_016744975.1 Hyphomicrobiales bacterium
AAATGGAATTTACCTGATGAAGATGGATATTGGGAAGCAACTTGGTATGACCGCGGCGATGGGCTATTTAACTCAGCAAGAGTAGATGATATAATTTTAGGCGTTCAAATTTGTACTGAAATGTGGTTTTTTGAACATGCTCGCAATTATGCAAAACACAAGGTCGATCTATTATGTGTGCCCCGCGCGACGCCCCATGCATCTATTAACAAATGGCTTGCAGGCGGGCAGACCGCCGCAGTTGTCTCTGGCGCCTTTTGCTTGTCATCCAACCTTTATGCACCCAAGTCTGAGGCAGTAGACATTGGTGGCTTATCTTGGATCACCTCACCAGAAGGTGACATTTTAGCCCAAACAGACCCAGACAACCCATTTGTGAGTGTTGAAATTGACCTAGATGATGCAAAGATAGCCAAAAGTAATTTTCCGCGCTATGTGCATGACTAATTTATCAATCGAACGCGGTACTCCAAATAGTTCCGCGTTTGAATGTTTTAAGGTTAGAGTTATCTGGTTAATTTTGAGGTTAGAATAATTAGCGTCTCCGTCTTAATCACCCCCTCAATACGGGCGATTTCTAATAATATGTCATCCAGCTCTTGATGATTCTCAGTTTGCACTTGTGCAACCATATCAACCGCACCAGCAACAGATTTCAACTCTCTAATCTCTGATATATTTTTCAAATCTCTATCTACACTAAGAATTTTAGGGTTACTTATAATCAAAACATAGCAATTAATTCTAGTATCAGAAATGGGCGCCTTCAATGTCAGGGTGTAAGAGTCTATCACCGTTTCTTCTAGCTTATTTATGATCGCATTGACTGTCGTTCTTGATATATTAAGCTTTCGGCCAACATCTGTTGCCGTTAAACGGCTATTGGTTTGCAATAGCTTTAACACATTGTTTTCATTTTTATTTAAATTCAAACCCATCTCCATCTAAACCCAGTATTTCTGGCGTGGTTTTTCATTTAAGCAGCCATTTAACCAAAAGCCAAGTAACTAATAGGAATTTAAGTAACTAATAGGAATTTAAGTTTATTTGAATTTTAGAAATAAATAAGTTACTAATATCATTAGCTTCAATTATCAGAAAACAAATATGCCACATAATATTGTAATTTATATAGATGCCGACGCCTGCCCAGTTAAAGATGAAATTTTAAAAGTTTCTTACCGTCATAATTTAAAAGTCTATATGGTTAGTAATGCATGGTTACGTTTGGAAGTTGGCAAATTGGTTGAAAAAATTGTGGTGGCAGAAGGTGCTGATGCCGCCGATGATTGGATTGCAGATCATATATCTACTCGCAGTAATAACATTCACGCGATCTGCATCACTGCTGATATCCCACTTGCTAAGCGCTGTTTGGATGCAAATGCCATTGTATTAGGCCCAACTGGAAAAGCATTCTCAGCACATAATATTGGAATGGCGCTTGCAATGCGCGAGCTTAACCAGCATTTGCGTGAAACGGGCGAAAGTAAAGGCTATAATGCCAGTTTCACTCGTTCAGACCGCTCGAATTTCTTACAGTCAATTGAAAGCGCAATACAGCAAATACTAAATAAAAAATAGTATTTGACCTTATTGTAAAGCCTCAAACTTCTCAGATTTATGATCATAAGCCAATATATCACCGGATGAGATTTCAAAAAACCAAGCATGTATTTTAAGCTTATTAGTGTTTATTGCAGTTTCAATAAATGGAAAACTTGTTAAATTTTTAAGTGATATCAATACAGACTGTTTTTCACAAATTTTCAACTGCTCATCTGGTTTTGCATCTGGATATTGTTGTAAAACCTGTTGTTTGGCCTGATCGGCAATATGCACCCAAGGACCGATAAAGCTATAACTGCCATCCGCCATTATTCCAGTTTCTGGCAAATTACCTTGCATTAAAGCCTTTATACCACCACAGCCGCTATGCCCCATAATGATGATATGTGCAACACCCAAAACAGTCACCGCATATTCAAGTGCCGCTGAGGTGGAGTGGTGGCTATTTTGCCCTTGTTTATAGGGCGGTACAAGATTTGCAACATTCTGCACATTGAATAAATCACCCAATCCCGCATGAGTAAGAATAGAAGGGTTTACCCTTGAATCGCTGCAACTTATCATCATGATTCTTGGGTCTTGAGCACCACTTGCCCAAATTCGGTAGGCGGCATAATTAGTGCCCACATAATCATGTCTAAAGTCGCGATAACCTTGAATTAACTTTTTTAGAGGGTCAGCCATGGCTCGTTACTCACATTCATTAATAGTAAAGCTCGGTCAACCGAAATTGACCAAGCTAAGTTTAAATTCATTCTCTACTATAATATAGTAATATTATTGTTAATTCAGCTCCATTTCAAAGCCTTCAATTTTGCTCCGAGTAGCCAACATCGTAATATAGGTCACCACACCGCTACGCAGTGAACGAGCGTGCATATAATCTCTGACTTTATCAAGTACCAAATCAAAGGGTAAAATTTTGCCCGTGGTCAAATCGGTAAATCTTTCCAAATTTTGCTTATAATAAAACTCGCAAATCTCTTGGTCAGCTTCGGGAACTGATACTTGGCTGGTGATTAATTCATCAATCGCTGCATCAATTTCCTCTTCTTCCAAATCCTCAAGTTTTGCCTTTTCGATTATTTTTTGCTCAGCAGCTTCAAAAATAAATAATTTTCGAATAACCAAACTTTGGGCGGCTAAATAACGCGCTTCATCGATGCTTTCTGCTTCGTGATATTGCATTTCTTCATGCACTTGATGGTCAGAAATTAACGATCCGTTCACTGAAATTGGCATTTTATCCCCGCTTTCTAACAATTTGGTAACCCTTACGCATAATGTAGCGTATTGGCGCGCTTATGCCAGATGCAATATGCACCAAGCGCGAAAATGGGAATAATACAAGCAAAGTTAAACCAAAAACGATGTGGAGCTTAAAGATAATATGTTCATTAAGTACAAAATCTGCTGCGCCGCTACGGAATGTAACAATATATTGCGCCCAGTTGGCCAATCGGATCATAGACGAGCCGTCTAAATGACTTGCTGATACAAAGATGGTCATAAGGCCAAGCAGCAATTGTGCAAAAATAAGCAATAAAACCAAAATATCTGAAAACTTGCTTGTTGCGCGGATACGCGGGTCAAACAAACGGCGGCGAATTAGCAGAAGCATTCCGACTAAACAGACCACTCCAAAAACCCCGCCAACCACCATTGCAATCATTTGCTTAGTCGCTGCTGTCATTACATAATGATATAGCCATTCAGGTGTCAGCAAGCCGACAAAATGCCCTGCAAGCACAGCAATAATGCCGATATGAAACAGGTTACTACCCCAGCGCATGTCTTTTTTACGCAACAATTGGCTAGAATCTGCCTTCCACGTATATTGATCACGATCATAACGAATGGCACTACCAACAATTAACACAATTACTGCGATATAAGGATAGTAGCCGAAAAAGAAGTCATTGATAAAAATTTCCATTATACTGCTCCTACATTGGGTTTAGATGCGCTAGTATCTTGCATCATTTGTTGCATCGTATCTGTCGCATTAGGAAAAGCGTTACAAGTGTTACAATCACCAGATGCGGTCATCGCGTCCACTAATGGGTCACCCGTAAAAGCTGCTTTCTCTTCCCACTCTTCGTCCAAAGCTCCCAAATCTTGCGGGTCAGAATCAGGCACTTCTAATGCTTTACTGACCTTAATGTCATCGGCTTTAACCGCAGACAATGCTTCAAGTGCTGCAAAAACTGCATGATAAGTCGACTTGCGTTTTTTAAGCTTTCGGCCTATCACCGCGATCACGTCCACCGTTTCACCGAGCAATTGCATGGCCTCTTGCGGCTCACAACGTGATAAAAACTCTAAGAATAAAGGTAGATAATCAGGTAACTCGCTATTATCATCAATATACATAGCTTTTTCGGCATATGTCGTTGCCAAATCCACCATGGCCTGACCACGGTCACGGCTTTCACCGTGAATATGTTCAAATAGGTGTAATGCATGAGCACGGCCTCGGTCAAAAGTCGCGACATATTCTTCTTGAGCATCCAGAATGTTCATTTCTTTTTGTAAAATAAAGAAATTTTCAATTTGCTCAATATGCTTTTTAGGCAGAATTTCTTCCGCCTTGAGCACTTGCATTAAGTCATTAGAGGCTTCGTAAATTGTGCCTTCTGGGTAAGTAAGCAACAAGCCTAAAATTTGAAATGTTTTCACAGCCTTATTCCTTTCTTTTAATTTCTATTATCAGTATTAACCGAAGTTTTTGGAACCTTACCACTCATGGTGTTTTCATGTGTGCGATGCCCAAATAGGCTTGGTTTGCTTTCACCATCAGAGCATCCATTACCAAAGCTGATGCCGCAAGATGAACGGGTATCAAATGGTATTTCGTTATCGAACGGTGTCTCTCCAGAATATTCACGATGGTTCGTCGGAATAACAAAACGATCCTCATGATTGGCAATCGCCATTGTGTGATACATGTCATCTAACATGGCTTCAGTAAGGCCAACTTTATCCAAAATCTCAGTGGCTTTAATACCTTCGACATTTTTCGCTCGCATATATTCACGCATAGCAATCATCCGCTCAAGGCCGTGAACAACCGGCTCTTCTTTACCTGCGGTTAGTAAGTTTGCCAGATATTTAACAGGGATGCGTAATTTATTCACATCAGGTATCACACCATCCATCGCAATTTCACCACGTTCAGCAGCATTGGTAATCGGCGATAAAGGTGGGATATACCAAACCATTGGCAATGTACGATATTCAGGATGCAGTGGGAATGCCACCTTCCAATCCATTGCCATTTTATATACTGGTGATTTTTGAGCGGCATCAATCCATGATTGCGGCACCCCATCTTTAAGCGCTTGCTTAATAACTTCAGGGTCATTTGGATCTAAAAATACATCCAACTGCTCTTGATACAGATCTTGTGAATCCTCTGTCGATGCGGCCTGTTTAATCTTGTCGGCATCATATAACATAACACCAAGGTAACGAATTCGGCCAACACAAGTTTCAGAGCAAACTGTAGGCTCTCCAACTTCAATACGTGGGTAACAGAATGTACATTTTTCAGATTTTCCAGATTGCCAATTAAAATAAATTTTCTTATATGGACAGCCCGATACGCACATACGCCAACCGCGACATTTGTCTTGGTCAATTAGCACAATACCATCTTCCTCACGCTTGTAAATTGCTCCACTTGGGCAAGCAGCAACGCAAGTTGGGTTTAAACAATGCTCACAAAGGCGTGGCAAATACATCATAAAAGTATTTTCGAACTGGCCGTAAATCTCTTTTTCAATGCCTTCAAAGTTATAATCTTCACTACGCTTTACGAATTCGCCACCAAGAATTTCCTCCCAGTTAGGGCCCCATTCAGGTTTTTCCATCTTTTGACCCGTAATTGCACTATGTGCTCGGGCAGTGGGCATATGCGCGCCTTCAGGGGCTTTTTGCAAACGCTCATATTCAAAGGTGAAAGGCTCATAATAATCATCAATCTCAGGTAGATCTGGATTGGCAAAAATTTTCGCTAAAAGCCAATATTTACCACCCATTTTAGGAATGATATCGCCATTCTTTTTGCGCTTCCAGCCGCCATTCCAAACATTTTGATCTTCCCATTTTTTAGGATAACCAACACCTGGCTTGGATTCTACATTGTTAAACCAAGCATATTCAACACCTTGACGCGATGTCCAAACATTTTTGCAGGTTACAGAGCAAGTATGACAACCAATACATTTGTCCAAATTTAGGACTTTACCAATCTGTGCACGTATTTTCATTATGCTAACTCCTCATGATTTAGACTTGGGGTGGGGTCTTCAAGCCAATCGACTTTGTCTATTTTGCGCACTACTACAAATTCATCACGGTTTGAACCTACAGTTCCGTAATAATTAAAACCATAAGCCAGTTGTGCGTAACCACCAATCATATGGGTTGGTTTAACGACAGTACGGGTTACAGAATTATGAATACCACCACGAGTACCTGTGGTTTCCGCTCCAGGTGTATTGATAATTTTTTCCTGTGCATGATACATCATACTCATGCCTTCTGGCACACGTTGAGATACCACTGCGCGGGCAGCAATTGCACCATTGGCATTATATAATTCAATCCAATCATTATCTTCAACGCCAATTTTTTCGGCATCGATCTCAGACATCCAGACCACTGGGCCACCACGACTAAGGGTAAGCATTAACAGATTTTCACTATAAGTAGAGTGAATGCCCCATTTTTGATGTGGCGTAATCCAGTTTAACACAACTTGTTTACTACCATTATCAAATTTTTCCATCATCGGTTTAACGGTTCGGGTATTGATCGGTCCTTTGTAAACGCACATGGCTTCACCAAAGTCACGCATCCACATATGGTCTTGGTAAAATTGCTGACGTCCAGTCATTGTACGCCAAGGAATCAACTCATGGGTATTGGTGTAACCCGCGTTATAACTAACATGTTCATCCTCTAAACCACTCCAAGTTGGAGAAGAAATAATTTTCCGCGGCTGAGCTTGAATGTCTCTGAAGCGAATTTTTTCTTCTTCTTTTGGTATGGCAAGATGTTGATGTTCACGGCCTGTGATTTTTTCAAGTGCAGCCCAAGCTTTAACCGCAACTTGGCCATTGGTTTCTGGTGCCAGTGACAATATAACTTCAGCAGCATCAATGTCAGTTTCAATACGCGGCATGCCTTTGGACACACCTTCTTCAACAACCGTACGATTAAGCTCGCCAAGGAATTTATATTCAGTTTCAGTATTCCATGCAATGCCTTTACCACCATTACCAATTTTGGTCATGAGCGGTCCTAAAGCTGTGAACTTTTTATAGGTCTCAGGATAATTGCGTTCAACTTCCACAAAGTTTGGCATGGTTTTACCAGGTATTGCTTCAACTTCGCCTTTTTTCCAGTCCTTCACATCTAATGCTTGCGCCATTTCACCTGGGGTATCATGCAAAATTGGCAAAGCGACCACATCTTTTTCAACACCTAAATGCCCAACACAAACTTCTGAGAATTTTTTGGCAAAGCCTTTATAAATATCCCAATCAGAACGAGATTCCCAAGCGGGGTCAACAGCGCGTGATAATGGATGAATGAACGGATGCATATCCGATGTATTTAAGTCATTTTTCTCATACCAAGTGGCGGTTGGTAACACAATGTCGGAGTAGACACAAGTAGTGCTCATTCTGAAATCAAGCGTAACCACAAGGTCTAACTTACCTTCTGGAGCATCATCATGCCAAACCACTTCAGAAGGCTTTTCACCACCTTCAATGCCTAAATCTTTACCCAAAATACCATGCTTAGTACCAAGTAGATATTTTAAGAAATACTCGTGGCCTTTACCGGAGGAACCTAAAATGTTTGAGCGCCAAATAAACATATTACGGGGGAAATTGCGCGGATCATCAGGGTCTTCGCATGACATGCGTAGCTCGCCAGATTTTAACTGATCTACAATATAGTCTTTGGTGTCCACTCCCGCTTTTGCAGCTTCTTTGGTGATCTCTAGCGGGTTTCGTTCAAGCTGCGGTGCTGACGGCAACCACCCCATACGTTCTGAGCGTACGTTACAATCAATCAGGCTATGGTTTTTCCATTTTTCCTTATCAGCAAGCGGCGATAATATTTCATCAACACCAAGTTTTTCATAGCGCCATTGGCTTGAATGGTTATAGAAAAAGCTGGTCGAATTCATGTGGCGAGGTGGTCTATGCCAGTCAAGCGCAAAGGCCAAAGGCTGCCATCCTGTCTGAGGGCGGAGCTTTTCTTGGCCAACATAATGCGCCCAACCACCACCAGATTTACCAATACATCCGCACATGATTAACATGTTGATGATACCTCGATAAATCATATCCATATGATACCAATGATTAACCGCAGCGCCTAATATAACCATAGAACGGCCGCGTGTTTTATCGGCATTATCGGCAAATTCACGCGCAGTACGGATAATTTGCTCAGCAGGCACACCTGTAATGGCTTCCTGCCATTTTGGTGTATAAGGCACATCATCATCATAAGATGTTGCAACATTATCACCGCCAAGGCCGCCATCTACGCCATAATTTGCAATCATTAAATCATAAACGGTTGCAACTAAAACTTCACTGCCATCAGCCAACTTTACTTTTTTAGTTGGAATACGGCGCTCAAGAATACTTTCATGGTCAGTATGGTTGAATATTTCGGCTTCATTTTCTATATTACCAAAATATGGGAAACCAACTTCAATCACTTCATCATGTTGTTTAATAAAACTGGTTTCAGGCCAAACTTCACTATCTGATGTAACATTTTTGGCTTCCAAATTCCATTTACCACTGTCATCCCAACGCGAACCAATGGTGCCATTTGGCACGACAATCTCTTGACTGGTAGCGTCAAAAATTACAGGCTTCCATTCAGCATTTTTCTCTTTATTAAGCTTACTATCAAGATCAGAAGCACGCAGGTTTCGTCCAGCAATATATTTGCCATCTTTCTCTTCCATCATAATTAAAAATGGAAAATCACTATACATGCGACAATAATCGTCAAAATACTCGCTTTTACCATCAACATGAAACTCTTTTAAAATCACATGCCCCATGGCCATTGCAACGGCTGCATCTGTGCCTTGTCTTGCAGGCATCCAGCTATCGGCAAGTTTTGCAACTTCACTATAATCTGGGGTAACTGCAACTGTTTTTGTACCATTATAACGTGCTTCGGTAAAGAAATGCGCATCGGGCGTACGGGTTTGCGGCACGTTAGAGCCCCATGCCATGATATAAGATGAATTATACCAATCAGCACTTTCAGGCACGTCTGTTTGTTCACCCCAAATCTGCGGTGAAGCTGGCGGTAAGTCACAATACCAGTCATAAAAGCTCATGCATGTGCCACCAATTAAAGAAAGATAGCGGCTACCTGCAGCGTAAGATACCATCGACATTGCAGGAATTGGCGAGAAGCCAATGATGCGGTCGGGGCCATGCTCTTTGGCAGTATGTACATTGGATGCGGCAACAATTTCGTTAACTTCATCCCAGTTAGCGCGAACCATGCCGCCAAGACCACGCACTTGTTTATATGCTTTGGCCTTAACGGGGTCAGATACAATGCTCTTCCAAGCAAGCACTGGGTCACTATTCACGGCCTTGGCTTCACGCCAAAGCTCTAACAATTTAGACCTAATCATTGGGTGTTTTAGACGCGCCGCACTATATAGATACCAAGAATAACTTGCACCACGGGCACAACCGCGCGGTTCATGATTTGGTAAATCTGGCCTTGTACGTGGGTAATCCGTTTGTTGGGTTTCCCAAGTGACCAAACCAGCCTTTACATAAATCTTCCAGCTGCACGAGCCTGTGCAGTTTACACCATGGGTGGAGCGAACAACTTTATCATGGGACCAACGGTTACGATAAGCCCGTTCCCAAGAACGGTTCTCATCAGTTGTAATGCCGTGGCCGTCAGAAAAAGTTTCTGGCGCTTTATTAGTAAAGAATGTTAGCTTGTCTAAAATATGACTCATGATTATTCCTTAATTGTGGGGTTTAATATTATGGATTTTGCACATAGGCATCTTTACGAAGGTAGAACCACCAGTTGATGGCAATACATATGACGTAAAATACTGCAAATCCATAAAGTGCATATTCTGGTGTGGCTAATTTGATTTGCTCACCAAACACTTGAGGTATGATAAACGCACCATATGCAGCAACAGCAGAAGTCCAACCAAGAACAGGACCAGCTTGTTCTTTATTAAACACGGTGCCAATGGTTTTAAAGGTAGAACCATTACCAATCCCTGTAGCTGCAAATAGGATTAGGAACAAGATTAAGAAAGGATAGAAGAAATCTTGCGGTGTTGCAGAAACGTAAGCTTGTTTCATAAAATATGCCACACCAAGCGCGCTGGCCACCATCACAATAGAGACTATTTGTGTGACTTTAGCACCGCCCATTTTATCGGCAAGAACACCACCAAACGGCCTAATTAATGCGCCAATAAATGGCCCCATCCAAGCAAACATAAGGGCAGATGGCCCATCAATATTTACCACGTCATGGGTCATAACACCATCAACCAATAGATGCTGATAGCCAAAGATTACTTTAATAGATAAAGCAAGCGCTGCTGAGAAACCAATGAATGATCCAAATGTCATGGTATAGATAACAGTCATCGCCCATGTGTGTTTGTTGTTAAAAATCTTATATTGGCGAGTAAGGTTTTGCCCAACTTCACCAGGGATGAGTTTTAACAAAAATACCGTCAGAGCAATTACGATTGGCAAAACAATCCATTTACTTATCCCAAATCCAGATCCACCAACTGCTTCTGGTAGCATTAACCAAAGGCCAAATATTGCTGAGGCAAAACCAATAAGTAACATGAATGTAATTTTAGCAAATGAGCTAAGCGCACCGCTAATATCAGGGGATACGTGCTTGGCTTTGATGTTATTCATTCCAGTCCAACCAGCAATGGCAAGTGGCACTAAAAATAACAACCACAAGAAGCCTGCATTTTGTAAATATGTATCACTTCCAGCTGGGATTTTACCAATTAAAGTACCAGAACCGTTAACCAGTTGCATTGGTTCGCCACCAAAAATGCCAAAAGTCATAAATAAAGGCACTAATATTTGCATGGTGGTCACACCAAAATTACCAAGCCCAGCGTTCATACCCAATGAATAACCAAGAATTTTCTTAGGATAGAAAAAACTAATGTTTGACATCGATGAAGCAAAGTTACCCCCGCCAATACCAGATAGTAGAGCCAAGACTTGAAACTGCCATAAAGGTGTGTTCATGTCTTGAAGCGCAATACCAGTACCTATCGCAGGTATCATTAATAATGCAGTGGTGAAGAAAATTGTATATTTACCACCTGCAATACGAATAAAAAAGGTAGAAGGAATACGCAATGTTGCGCCTGTTAAACCCGCGATTGCCATCAAAGTGAACAATTCAGCTTTTTCAATCGGAAAGCCAAGATTTAACATTTGTACTGTAATAATACCCCAATAAAGCCAGACAGCGAAGCCAACTAGCAGCGAGGGGATGGAAATCCATAAGTTACGGGTTGCGATGGATTTACCACTAGTTTCCCACTGTTTCTTATCCTCTGGGTCCCAATCTTGAATATCTTTTGCCATGATATGGCCTTTCATTTTGGTTTAAAGAGTTGCGCCAACACAATGTTGGCGCGGTAATTTTGTTACTAATCGACTTTACGTTTTTGGCGCTGGCGCCATGGCTTTACTGCGTGCTAACATGCTAACCGCTTCGTCAGAAAGCATAGCGGCACGTTCTGTCATATTTTGACTTTCTTGCTCTAACATTTCACTATGTTGGCGTAGTTTCTCAGCTTCAAGGAATGTCATGATCGAATCTTCATCCGCAGCAAGTTCGGGTAAATATTGTGGACCACGTAATTCTGGGTGCTTTTTACGTTCCATACGAGAGATCGTCAAATGCATCCAAATTAGCGCAATACCAATCAACAAGGTAAGCAACATAAAGCAGCTGGTCCACACACCAATTACATCATTCATAATACCAAATGTAACAGGTAAGAAGAAACCACCTAAGCCTCCAACAAGCCCAACAATACCACCAACTGAGCCAACATGGTTAGGGTAATAAACAGGAATATGCTTATAAACAGCAGCCTTACCCAATGACATAAAGAAGCCTAGGATAACAGTTAATGTCACAAAGAACCAAAGTGGGATCGTGATGTTAAACACTACAGGCCCCTCAATGCCTAACACGGTATAATCTGTTGAAGGATATGACATAATAAAAGTACATAATACCGATGCGATAAAAGTCCAATACATCACACGACGAGCGCCATATTTATCGGATAACCACCCACCTAATGCGCGGAAAATACTGCCTGGCAAAGCATACATTGCAGCTAGCATACCAGCTGTTCCAAGTCCAACACCATAAGCGCCCATATAAAAACGTGGTAACCACAGAGCTAAGGCAACAAATGCACCAAAAACAAAGAAATAATAAAGCGAGAAGCGCCATACTTGTAAGTTTTTAAGCGGCTCTAATTGTTTAATGAATGGCACGCTTTGTTTGCCAGTGGCTTTACGATCTTGCAATGCAGGGTCGTTTTTTGTTACCAAGAAAAAGATAATCGCAGTAATACCCACAACAATTGCATAGGTTTGCGCCACACTCTGCCAATGACCACCAAAATAGATGAGTAACATTGGTGCGCCAAAGTTTGTCACCGCAGCACCCACATTACCAGCACCAAATATCCCAAGTGCAGTACCCTGACTTTCCTTGCCATACCATGATGACACATACGCAACGCCAACAGCAAAACTACCACCAGCCAAGCCAACACCTAATGCCGCCAATAAAAATACTGGGTAAGTTGTTGCAAAGGTCAGTAAAAATGTTGCAACGGATGTTGCTAGCATTTGTATTGTAAAGATAAGCCGACCACCAAATTGGTCAGTCCATACCCCTAAAAAGATCCTGCTCAGTGAACCCGTTAATACAGGTGTTGCAACTAAGATACCAAATTGAGTATCGGTTAATCCAAGCTCATCTTTAATCTTAAGCCCGATAATTGAAAAAATGGTCCAAACAGCAAAACATATTGTAAAGGCCAATGTAGAGGTCGATAAGGCACGTGCCCGATCCCCTGATGTTACATTTATAGCACTCATAGCACCCTCGTTAATTAAATTAGACTCATTACAATCATTGCTAGCACATCAAAAAAGTGTCTAATGTGACCAAGGTCAAAAAGTAAATATTTGTCATGAATGAGGCTATCAGCGTCATAACTTTGCAATGTGACCGAGGTCACATTGCTGTCTTCAAAGT
>JADGDI010000140.1 GCA_016744975.1 Hyphomicrobiales bacterium
CTCTAACCCATTAAGAATATCTAAAAAAGGCTTGTCAATATTCTCACCTTGAACGAGAAGGTAGGCTTTAAATAACTTTCCCCCAATAGTATCTTGAGCTTTAGAGAAGCGATAAACAATTTGATCAGAAAAAGCTAAAAATATAGTTAAAATTAGAATCAAGTTGATTCTAACCCAAAAAAAAGCCGGTGAATGCACAATGGGGGACAAAGACAATTCACCGACTCCTATTCCGAATTAACGGAATGACTTAATGCTCGCACTGAACGAACATATAAATAATTACAACTAATAAAGGTGGTAAAGTAGAGTAAATAAAAAAGCTAGTGAAGCGTTAACTTTGAGGGGGGAACCGAAAAGTACCTCACTAGCACTCATAAAGAGCAATGCCAGTATTACATATAAGCTATAGTTACACCATTAAACATTAGTCTCACAACAATGATTTGCTAACCTAATATGCACCTCACATATAAATAAACCAACTCTTAATGTAAAGCTTTCAATCTGTACAAACTATCATATACCAAATATTTGCCATCCAATAAAATTGTTCGGTATACAAACAATTAGCAATATGCAAAAAATTACAGATAGGTGAGATAAATTATAGGAAGGGAAGTTTGTCTTAGACAGTATATTGTTAACGATAAAAATACGAATAATTTTTATACATAGAAATAAGAAACACCCCTACCGAAGCAGAGGTGTAATTTTGTGGAAAATCCTTATTAACGGAAACACCACATTCTTTAGTCAGCTATAACTAATAGTTGTACTATTACTTAAAACAATCATATAATCAAGTGTAAAGTTAAATAATTGGGGAATATATTATAATGGCATATCGTTTAGGCTTAGATTTGGGTACCAATTCCATCGGCTGGGCAATATATGAGCTTAAAAACGGTAGAATATTCAGGCTTATAGATGCAGGCGTTCGCATATTTTCCGATGGGCGCAACCCAAAAGATGGCTCATCATTAGCCGTTCAGCGGCGCGAGCCAAGGTCGCATCGGCGTAATTTAGACCGCAAGCTATTGCGCCGCAATGATTTTATGCAAGGGCTTATTAAATATAACCTTATGCCGCAAGACAAAGCTGCCCGAAAGGCCTTAGAAACCCTCAACCCTTACGCATTAAGAATTCAAGCCATAGATGAAGAAGTTAACCTACATCATTTTGGCCGTGCTTTATTTCACCTGCAACAAAGGCGCGGCTTTAAAAGCAATCGCAAAACCGACAATGCAGGTGATGACAGCGGTAAAATTAAAACGGGCATTAAGCAGTTAAAAGCTACGATGGAAAAAAATGGTTACCGCACCATTGGCGAGGCTTTAGGCATTGCGAACCTTGCCGACCAACATGTATCTACCCGTGCAAAACTAGAAGGTCAAGGCGCTAAGGCCGCTTATCCATTTTATGCCGAGCGCAGTTTAATAGAAGAAGAGTTCGATATTCTATGGGCAAAACAACAGGCGTTTCATGGTAAAAACACTCTATCCGATGAAGCTTATAAGCATTTAAGAGATGATTGTTTGTCATTTCAGAGACCGCTTAAAAAACCAGAAGTTGGTAAATGCACCTACATTGCCGATGAACCGCGTGCGGCATTGGCTTTGCCATCAGCCCACTATTTTAGAATTTACCAAGAGGTCAATAATTTACGCATAGTCAATGATGACTTTACAGAAACCGAATTAACGCTAGAGCAGCGTATCTTAATTACCGAGGCATTGGCTAAAGCCGCCAAAAGAACCTTTGGCCAAATTCGCAAACTTTTAAAAGTCTCAAGCGCCAGTAAATTTAATTTAGAGAGCGAAAAGCGCGACCATTTAAAAGGCCATGCGACCAATATGTCACTCAAAAAAGCGTGGGGCGATGCTTGGTATGGCTTACCCCTAAGTCAACAAGATGAAATCATTTCGAAACTGTTAGAAATTGAGCAAGAAAATGAAATGTTAAAATGGCTTTTTGATGAATATCAGTTAGAAGGCGAAATTGCCGAAAATGTAATGAATGCTAAATTGGCGGATGGCTATGGCAGAGTAAGCCTTAAAGCCATTAATCGCATATTGCCGCATTTACAAAGCGCCCCGATAACCTATGATAAAGCCGCAAAGGCCGCAGGCTTTCATCATTCCGATGAACAAGATAGTGAGGTTTTTGCTCGCCTGCCTTATTATGGCAAAGTGTTAGCACGCCATGTCGCATTTGGCACAACCGCCACCGAAGATAAAAACAACCCCGAAAAATATTACGGCAAAATTGCCAACCCTACCGTACATGTTGTATTAAACCAAGTGCGTAAGCTGGTTAATGAGATTATGGAACTTTACGATTTCCCAGAAGAGATTATTATCGAAGTCGGGCGCGATTTAAAAACATCGCAAAAACAAAAACAAGAAATTATAAAAACTCAAACCACCAACCAAAAAGCCAATGAAAGACGCGTTAAAGAAATTGAAGACCAAGGCGAAGCCGTTACGGGTCATAAAATTACTAAATTACGCCTATGGGAAGAGTTAGGTACATTGCCCAGAAAATGTGTTTACACTGGCAAAACTATTTCGTTAAAAATGGCACTGTCAGATGATACCGATATCGACCATATATTGCCATTCTCGCGCACTTTAGACAATAGTATAGCCAATAAAATACTCTGCATTAGCAAGGCAAACCGTCAAAAAACCAATAAAACACCGTTTGAAGCCTTTGCCCATCG
The DNA here is from genome assembly GCA_016744975.1 of Hyphomicrobiales bacterium. Taxonomy (GTDB): domain Bacteria; phylum Pseudomonadota; class Alphaproteobacteria; order Rhizobiales; family OSC116; genus OCS116. Next base: position 2,726 of record JADGDI010000140.1, read on the forward strand.
AGCCGATTATAATTGGGATGACATTCAAGCCCTTGCCCACAAATTACCCAAGAATAAGTCTTGGCGCTTTGCCGAAAATGCGATGGATAGATATGATAAAGAGGAAAAAGGCTTTCTTCATCGGCATTTAACCGACATGCAATATATATCTACTATAACCGCAAAATATTTACAAAAATGTTGTGACCCTAAAAAGGTTTGGACAAGCCCAGGCCGCCTAACCGCACTTATTCGCAGGGCATGGGGCATGGGCAGGGCATGGGGCATGGAAAGTTTAGACAAAAAGCATAACCAAAAGAACCGCAATGACCACCGCCACCATGCCATTGATGCGATGGTCATTGCCGCCATTGACCGCGGAATATTGAACAAAATTTCTAAACATGCAGGACGAGAAGAAGACGCACAAATTAACCGCCTGCTTAAAGAGCTAGATTTGCCTTATGAGGCTTACAGAGATGAAGCCCGCAAAATGTTTGATAAAATGATTATATCGCATAAAGCCGATAAAGGCCGTTCATACAAATATGGCAAACAAGTTGGCAGCGGCACCACAGGCGCTTTGCATAACGACACAGCCTACGGTTTAACTGGCAAAAAAGACAAATCGGGCAAGCCAATTGTGGTGCATCGCGTGCCATTAAGCTCACTAATAAATGCTAAAAAACTAGCAACCATTCGAGATGATGTATTGCGAAACTATTTTTTAGATAAAACCCGCGACCTAACAGGCAAGGCTTTTATAGAAGCCTTACAAAAAGCCAGCGACGAAGTTAACGACGACAAACAACGTGTTGCTAAAGCTCCTGTTCGATCAGTTCGAATTCTCGAAAATTTAAACGTTATTTCTATTCATGATCGCAATACAGGCAAAGCATATAAGGCGTTTAAAGGCGATGGCAACCATTGTTTTGAAGTTTTTATCAACGATAAAGCCAAGTGGGCAAGCCATACAATTTCGCGTTTTGATGCCAACCAAAAAAATTACCACGAAAGTAAAAAGTTTAGCGCCGATAAACATCCACTCATTATGCGCCTGTTTAAAGATGACTTAATTGCCATTCATCTTGGTGATGAAAGGTGTATTCTACGGGTGGTCAAATTTTCTGGTGCAAGCATTTGGCTAGCAGACCATAACGAGGCAGGCGCACTAAAAGCGCGTGATGCCGATAAAGATGATGAGTTTAAATATTTTATTAAAACAGGCAGCAGCCTAAAACCGTTTCAACCACGCAAAGTTATTATCACACCAACAGGCCGTGTGCTTGATAGAGGTTATAAAGGAGACTAATTATGGCAGTTGGAAGAGTGTTGGTATGAATTAATAAATTAATTCATACCAAACTTTAGCTGATTAAAGAATGTGGTGCAACCGCAACACATATAAACGTCATACTTAATAATTTACGTGTAACAATTTAGTAAACCACTTACAACAGCCAAGTTTGACTTCAGCAAACTCTTAATAAAATTACGCTTAGTAATTCTGTATATGGCTGCAAAGTTAAAATTATAGATGTTAGCAGCAGTTTAAGCGATCTTATAAGCTTTTTACCAATAAAAAAACTTATTTGAATAGCTTTATCAATGCTGAAACTAAGTTCAATCAATAGTTGCCTGAATGTTAATAAATTATAATCAAAATGTTTTGAGTTAAGCATCATTGTCCTTTCGAACGCCATTTTAAAAAACTGTATATTCTTTATGACTATACTCT
>JADGDI010000141.1 GCA_016744975.1 Hyphomicrobiales bacterium
CCAATAATATCATATATAAGAAAGTCGAAATCACCCATTTAGTTGTCGGTTTTATTCCATCGTAAGATCTTAAATAATCAATTAAGTCAATAAATTGAGGCTTTTATCGTTTAACACCATTTAAATTCTTATTTTCATTCTAGAAGCTAACATTATACTTGTTTCTGTTCTAAGCATTCCTTTAATACTGCTTATTTCCCTTAAAATAACATCAAATTGAGCCAACCCATCTGCTTCAAGCATTATAATCGCATCCCAACGGCCACTTGTTGAATAAATCCCAATAATCTCAGGGGTTTTATTTAATATATGAATAATATTATCAGCCCTTGCTCCTTCTAAATTTATTAGCATCATGGCTTTTATCGGCTGTTTTTGCACCGTGTCATTTAGTTTTATAGTAAAACTCTCAATTACGTTGCTATCAATGAGTTTTTTTATTCTGTTCCTCACCGTCAAACGAGAAAGGTTTAATAAATTTGCTAAGTTCGAAATAGACTCGCGACTATTGCGCCGAAGAAGTGTAATTAATTTCCCATCCATTTCATCCATATTGGTTATTCCCTATATCATTTTGGTAATATTTCTAGTGAATTTATCAAAAATATATCTATTCGGCAATAAGTATAATCTCTATGCTTAACTTACCTTATCCATGCTCTAGCACTTTAACGCAAAATTAAAGCATAATAACAAATGGGACTTAATTATATGAATGATAAAATAGCTTGCAAGTTGCAAAGTGGTAAAAATGGTGGAACATTTGGAATGGCCGCTTATGGCGGCACAGGCTGGGTTGGGCGAGAAACCACCCATGCAGATGAGCTGGGCTCTTTGTGGCATTCTTATAAAATAGATTCAGAATGGCGGCGCCTGAAGGCCGTTTTAGTGCATTGCCCAGGTGATGAACTAGAGGCCTCTACCAACAGTTCTGAAGAAGCACTTATGTTAGAGCCCTTGGATGTTGGCTTGGCTGCTGAACAACATACCCAAATGTGTGAAGCCTATCACGCGCATGGGGTTGAAATTCACCATGTTAACCCCAAAACCAAAGCACAACCCAACCAGATGTTTTGCGCTGACCAAATGGCAATGACGCCCCAAGGCGCAATTTTGGCACGCCCTGCTGGTTTAGTACGAGCAGGCGAGGAAGTTGCAGTGGCGCGACGCCTTGCAGATATTGGCGTACCAATCTTAAAAACTTTAACTGGAATGGCGACCTTTGAAGGTGCCGATCTTTTGTGGCTTGATGAAAAAACAGCAATGATTGGGCGTGGCCATAGAACCAATCAGGCAGCAATAGACCAAATAACTACTCTTTTGAGCGAGATTGGGTGCGATACAATTGCCGTTGATTTGCCCTATGGAACAATGCATTTTATGGGTATGTTGCGCATTGCCGATAAAGATTTGGCGATTTGTTGGCCTCGCCGCACCCCCCTTGCAACAGTTTTAGCGCTAAAAGATCGCGGCTATAACGTAGTCTGCCCACCTTGTGAAGATGACGCCGAAAGCTATCGCGCGATGAATTTTGTAACATTAGGCCCACGTAAAATATTAGCCGTCGCAGGTTTACCAAAATTTGAACCATTTTTTGATGCACTTGGTATCGAAAGCATAAAAGTTCAAACAGATGAGATATCCAAGGCAGCAGGCAATGTTGGATGTCTCACAGCCGTCCTTGGACGCGAAACACTAACATAGGCACGATTTAAAACATAATAGATTTATGGTTGGTATAAATGTTAAACTTAATTGATAATCCACCCAAATGGCCAAATGGCGCACGTTGCGCTGTTTGTATTGCATTTGATTTTGACGCTGAAAGCATTTTACACGAATTTTTCCCTAAAGATGCACCAAGACGTGTTGCATTAGGCTCAACATTTCGTTTTGGTGCTAAAGTTGCCGTACCCCGCATCCTCAAGATATTCGATCACTTTAACATTAAACAAACAATGTTTGTTCCAGGCTGGTGTGTGGAACAATATCCAGATGTTATTAAAATGATCATTGATGGCGGGCATGAAATAGCACATCATGGCTGGTTACACGAACGCGTGAATAATTTCAGTCATAATGTGGAGAGAGAAATTTTACTCCGCGGAATGGATGCAATTGAAAAAGCAACCGGCCGCACACCAATTGGCTATAGGTGTCCATCAAATGCTTTTTCTGAAAATACGCTCAACTTGCTTTTAGAGAATGGCTTTAAATATGACTCGTCACTAGGCGGTCATGATATTCCCTATCAAATTACAAACCAAAAAGGGCATAAACTGATCGAACTACCTTACGATTACTCTTCAGACGATTGGGCACAATATGCGCATTTTGATGATGTGAACCACCTCATGCCAATCCGTTCTCCAGCGGAGGCGATAAATGTTTTTAAAGCCGATTTTGAAGCTGCTTGGCAGCATGGCGGTTATTGGGCGGCTGTTTGGCACCCGTTCCTTTCAGGACGCCTAGCGCGCGCTTCAGCCATTGTCGAGTTTATTGAGCATATGCAATCCAAAGGCAGTGTTTGGTTTGCCACAATGGCCGAGATTACAACACATTTGGACGGTTTAATAGAAAAAGGTGAATGGTCACCAATGCAAGACCGTGTACCTTTTTGGAAGTCACCAGTTACTCAGATAACCAACTCATAACAGTTCGCCCCTCTACAGCGCATACGCCAGACATTAAAATAATTTAGCCAAGCGGTAAAGAAAGCGATGCGGCAAAAATCAGAACCATGCTCTCAAAATGAGAGGCTGATTTCTGAACGAATCTTAGAAATTGAACTGTTTAACTTTTTAATTTCAAATTCTTTAAGCGACTTCAAAACATAATTAATGTGTTTTTGAGTTTCCGCTTTTGCATTGCTTGGGTCTTGATCTATAATATATTTACAAATTTGACCATGTTGATAATGAATTTCACTATTGTTACCTTGGTATTTCATATGCAAATCCAGCCAATTTTTAATAACCTTTTCAACAATAATTCCAAACGAATTTTGCAAAATTACAAATGCAACATTACCACAACTATTGGCAATCGTTTGATGAAAACGAAAATCCAACCTACTGTAGTTTTTTGACCCCGTTTCCAGTGATACATCCATCTTTTTAAAAATTTTTCTGAGTTTATCTTTATTTACATCACTTATATTCCGAGCGCTTAATTCACCAATCTGAGAATCGAGCAATAAACGAAATTCAAAAATGGACTCAATTGCAAATGGATGATTTAAAATGGAATCAACGAATGTATCAATTTTACTTGGCGGAATTAAAGATATGATTCGTATCGAGTCCTTTGAACATATCTCGATCATTTTCAAAGTTTCTAGTTGATGAAATGCCAATGTAATCGCATTTTGCGACAAGTTTAAATGATTTGCCAATTGTTTAGAATTTGCAAAAACATCACCCACATCAAACTCATTTTCAACCCAATATTCAACAACTTTTTCAATAGCCATTTCTTTTGGCGAAAAAGCCACCTCATAAGCAGTCTTATTAAACTTTATCGAAATTCCTTCGTCTTTTGTAATATTTTCAAGCAGATGGAACAAACTATACTGATCTTCAGCGCCATCAAATAGCCCCGCGGTTAAGCTTTTTATAGCGCGTATAAATTCAGATCTTAAATGTTCATTTAACGAACAGTAAGAAAGACACGTTTGAAAATATTGCTCAAACCCTCTTAAAATTACATGCGTTGTTTGCTGTAAAAAAAAATTGTAGCAACCTTCCGATAGTCTCATAAAATAATTATAAAACATAACATATTGATTTTTTGTACTTTTTTGTTTCAAAGCATTGCATAAATCTGCTTCAGCCTTTAACAAAGCATTTTTGTCTATTTCCGTAATTTTTTTACTGGCAATGTCAATTGAACTTAAAGTAAAATATTGCCATAATTGTAAAAGATCCAAATTACCCTTTCCATTTAGTTTTTGAAAAGATTCTGACAAAAGGGATTCCAAAACATCCGATGCTTTAAGCCCCTTAGAAGTCATCTCTAACAAGCCCTTAGCTTGCAAGCGTGACAGCGCTTCACGGATGGTTGTTCTTGATACTTTCAATTGTTCTGAAATTTTCCGCTCAGAAAGTAAAATTGTATCTGGTCGAATAATTCCCGAGAAAATCATATATTCCAATCGGTTCTCTATTACATCTACTGCCTGTGGAACTTTCAATATTTCAAATATCATAATTTTATACCGCATAAAAACTAGGGAAAGCACATGAATGCATCATAGCTTTCCCTAACATGTTTTCTTCACAAATACATTACTTGTTATTAATCTAACAATATGCGTGGCAGCCACATCGCAATATCAGGGAAAGTCATTACTAGAATTAAGCCCAATAGCTGCAACATAACAAAAGGTATTATACCTGTGTATATA
>JADGDI010000142.1 GCA_016744975.1 Hyphomicrobiales bacterium
TGTATTATGACCAGCTTTTTTGATCGCAGCTTCTCGGTCTTCGCGGCTTGTAACTTTTAATAATTCTACCATTTTGATTTTAAACGGCTCAGCCCATGTTTTTGACATAGTAATCTCCAGGATTTAGGGCGAGGGTATGCATAATAAAAGCGCCCAAGCCCTTTGGTTAAAGGACTTGGCGTTTCAACCCTTAAGAGATTTCATGCAATAAATTGTCGAATTTTTTGACAATTAATCTGGAAAGTGGCCAATTTGAAAATAATAAAAAAAAGCTGTAGCTTTGTCTTTGATGGGGATCAAACTTATGATTTTAAGTGATAAATAATTTATATGGCTTGTTAATCAAATACCATTTTGGTATATTTTTTGTTCATCAGGTAAATTGTGATGATTTGTAATATTGTGCTTAAGGCTAATATTAACCACCAAAATGCTTCGCCTTCAAGTGCCATCCAATAGGCTTTATGGACAAAAAATGGTGGAAATATGCCCGCGAACCATTGCCATGGTGGGGGGATAAACCAGCCGACCATCATCACCCAACCGCCAATTGATAAAAACTTACCCATAGCAAAACCTTGCACCTTATTATCGGCAGTTATTACAAGAAAAAGTGCGGCCAAGATGGAAAATAAACTGCCCGCTGCACAAAATAACAGCATTTGCCACATTGGCAGCATAACTAGGTCGATGATTAGTAACATTATAATAAGCAAGATAAAGCTGAATAATGCTGCTAGGCCAAAGCGGTATAATGTGTAGTGATATAGTGGCACTGGGGTTACGCCAAGCGCAATTAAAGTGCGTTCATCTTTTTCATCCAACATCAGAAACCCTGACATCATGCCTGATATCATCGAGCCGTTATATAACACCATGAAGGGAATGAGCATGGGATATAGTTCATGTAAAGCAAAGGGGATATTATCACTTGGTGCATAGCCTTTTTCTATTAAAACCGCGTCTGCCCAAGGGAGTAGATATTTAAGGATGATGGCCAGACCAATGCCTGCAAATAGCATGGATATAGAAAAATTATCGCGTAATATCAGCTTTTTATCATTGTTTATGAATTTTGGAATGGTTGATAGCAAAGACATGTTAGACATTCCCTACAATATGTTTGTTAAACGCTTTATTTGCCCAATAGCCTAAGGCTAGTATACAGATAAGGCTATAACCAATGGCGTAGATATATTGCCAATTTTCGAGCCTATCAAAAGCGCCTAGCATCAGCATGGTTGGTGGTGTGACGGGAAATAATAGCATTAGCCAATTATCGGTCATGCCAACAAAATAGAAAAATGGCAATTGAAGGGCTATCATAACCGTTGCCATTGGTATAAAAAAATCGGTTATTTTACGATATCGAACAATCATAATCAGCCCAATTTCTACAAAAATAATGCAGATGAATAATAGTGATAAAATTAAAATGAATAAGTTGGGCATGGTGATGGTGAAGCCCATATAATATAAGATGATCAATGCCCCGCCAAACATGGTTGTAGCCTCTAAAGAGGCTAAAATCATTAAGCTTATGATTTTGCCCATAATATATTCACTGCTGGTCAATGGGGATATTAAGGTTGGGATGATGGTGCCTTCATCCTTTTCAAACAGAACCATGGCGGCGGCATATAAAAAGGTGGAACCACCAACAATAAGTAGCATTATGCCTGCCGACCATAGGGGGAGATATTCAATATTGACCAATTGTGACATTGCGATGGCGATAATCAGCCCAACACCAATACCAACATGGTAAAGGCCATTGCGAAACTGCACTAGCATATTGGTTTTAACTTCAGTTAACAGGCGGGTCATATTAATTTCCACTGGTTAAGTTTTGGCCGGTGATTTGAATGAACACATTCTCTAACGTGGTTTCTTCGCTATGGATGGTTTCAATATATTGGCCTGAGTTTAGTAGATTTATAAAATCTTGATTTTTACCTAGGTCATCTAATGAAAAATTGGCAATTTGTAATATGTTGTTGGCATCAAGATATTGAATATCGACTAGGCGTTTGCCAAATTGTTTTTTGAAATTGGACGGCTTGTCAATGGCGCGCAACCTGCCGTCGGTTACGAAGGCCACGCGATCACACATTTGGTCGGCAAGCGTCATGTTATGGGTGGTAAGAAAAACTGTAGTGCCGTTATCACGTAAATTAAACACCAGCTGTTTTATGCGTGCGGCATTCACTGGGTCTAGGCCAGATGTAGGCTCGTCAAGGAATAGAATTTTTGGCCGATGCACTAGAGCGCGGGCAACATTGAGACGGATTTTCATGCCTTTTGAAAAATCAGATAGTTTTTTATCAGCATGATCGGCTAGATCTACCCATGAAAGTACATCCATTACATCTTCCTTCTTGCCATTATAAAGCGAGGAGAAATGTTGTAAATTTTCTTTGGCGGTTAGTTTTAAAAAATGATTGGGCAACTCAAATGAAACCCCAATATGTTCATAATAATCTTTGCCCCAAGTTGATAATTCTTTGCCCATTATTTCGATATTGCCTTGATAGTTTTTAAGCATGGCTATCAGAATATTTTGGGTGGTGGATTTACCTGCACCAGACGGCCCTAAGAAACCCACAATTTCAGCCTTGGCAATTTCAAAGTCTAGGCCCTGCAGGGTAGGGGTGGTTGATTTTGGATAGGTGAAATCTAAATTTTTAACTTTTATCATATTACATTCTTTCAAATGTTTTATTTGTGACGGGTCTAAAGTTTTGCGAATGCAGCCTACATGTTATAATTAGTTTAAAACATTATGGGTTGCAACCCACAATGAATTGGTTGGGCATTTGCAGATTTTATGTGCAATGAATGGATTGTCTGCTACCATTAAAATTGTTGCTGAGGGTTTGGCTTTAATGACCCAACATATTTGGTAAAATGTCACGGGGTTAATGATTGTGATAATAATATCACAAAAGTAACAGGTGCTCTGGCGAAACTTGCAGGTGCAGCTACAAAATTAGGATGGAAAATAATGACATTATACAAAGCAAGTTGCCATTGCGGGGCGGTTAAATATAGCATAGAGGGCGCGTTTAATTATCTGATTGAGTGTAATTGTTCTATCTGTTCTTTGCGGGCGCATATTTTATGGTTTGTTAATTTGGATGACCTGAAATTTGAGTGCGGAGAGGATCATCTAACGACCTATAAATTTGGTAAAAAACATTTAAATCACCGCTCATGTAAGACCTGCAATATAGCGATGTTTACCCATGGCGATGACAAAGGCGTTGAAAAAGCAGGGTTAAATATTAGAACCTTTGCGGAGTTGGATTTGTCTAAATTAGACATTACGCACTATGATGGTAAAGCTCTGTAAACATGCTTTACCATCATTTGAAATTGCAAAAGCTAAGCGGATTTAACACCTTTTAAAAACTCTGTAATGTTGCTTTCTAAACGGGATACTTGGCTGTTCAATTGAGTTGAGAGTTTGGATACATCGTTAGACACTGATTTTGTTTTATCAATTGCAACACCAACCTCATCCATTGACTGAGTGCTTTTAGTCGATAATTCTGATGCATTGTTAACGTTGGATGAGATGTCGTTAATGACAGCGCTTTGTTCTTCTACCGCGGTTGCGACACCTAATGAGGAGTCTGATAGTTTGGATATGATATCCTCAACATCGTTAATCGCGCTATTGGCTTTTGAGCTATTCTCGCGGATGGCTGAAATGCAACCCGCAATTTCTTCGGTTGCTTTTGCGGTTTGGCCTGCTAGATTTTTAACCTCACTGGCCACAACTGCAAAGCCTTTGCCTGAATCACCTGCGCGTGCGGCTTCTATGGTTGCGTTGAGTGCTAATAAATTGGTCTGATCGGCAATTTCTTCGATGAGCTTAACCACTTGCTCAATTTGTTCGGCGCTAGATGAAAGTGCTGTAATAACTGTCACGGTGTCATTGGTTTTTTGTTTGGCTTGTTCGGCAATGTTAGTTGAAAGGGCTGCTTGCTCGGAGATTTCACTGATTGAAGAGACCATTTCTTTTACGGCGGTTGCGGCGCTATTTACATTATTTGAGGTATCTTGCACATTATTGGTAACGGTTTTGCTCTGGTCTTGCATGTCCGTGGCTGATAGATCCAAACTATTTGAGACACCATTTAACGCATCTGAAGCTGTATTAACTTGGTTGATGCTGTCATCGCTATCTTTTTGAAAGCCTAGAATTAAATCACTGATATATTTTGATTTACGTTGCTCTTGTATATTTTGTGTCTGTTTTTCTGTTTCGGCTTGTTGGCGAGAAACTGCATTTTGTTTGAACACAATGAGAGACCTTGCCATAT
>JADGDI010000143.1 GCA_016744975.1 Hyphomicrobiales bacterium
GAATGGTGCAGCAGGACACATTGCTGACGCATTAGAGGTGAAGTTTCAGCAACATAACGCACCAATAGAGTTCATAAAAATTCACAATGAAGCCGATGGAAGTTTCCCAAATGGCATTCCCAACCCTATGTTAGTTGAAAATCAGTCTGTTACTGCTAAGGCGGTTATGGATAACGAAGCTGATTTAGGAATTGCATGGGATGGCGATTTTGACCGTTGTTTTTTCTTTGATGAAAAGGGCGAGTTTATAGACGGTTATTATATTGTCGGTTTATTGGCCGATGCATTTTTAGCTAAAAATAAAGGCGAAAAGATCGTTATTGATGAACGGATGAAGTGGAATAGCATCGACATTATTGAGCGGCAAGGTGGCAACGCAATCACTAGCAAATCTGGACATAGTTTCATTAAAAAAACCATGCGAGAACAAAATGCTATTTATGGGGGGGAAATGTCAGCCCATCATTATTTTAGAGATTTTGCATATTGTGATAGCGGCATGATCCCTTGGCTTTTGGTTGTTGAATTGCTCAGTCTACGCGGCGAGAAAATATCAAAATTAGTTGCAGATAGAATTGATGCCCACCCAACCTCAGGTGAGATAAATTCGGTCATCGATCAGCCACAAAAAGCGATTGAAAAGGTGTTAACGGCCTTTAAAGAGGAGGCAACCCATATCGGTTATCTTGATGGTATTAGTCTTGAATTTACCAAATGGCGCTTTAATTTGCGCACATCTAATACCGAACCATTGGTGCGCCTTAATGTTGAATCACGCGGTGACAAAAGGTTAGTTAAGCAGAAAACAGCAGAAATATTAAAACTCTTAAGGGCATAAGTTTGGTTTTTATAATTGATATTGATTATTAGTTTTAAATACTCTATAGGTGGTTTAAACATCCATTTAATGAAAAACATATCCTATGTCTCAGAATGCCCCAATAAACATAAATCGATCGATAAACATCATTCTTTTTTGCCAACTAACCATTGGTTTTGGCCATTCAATATTATTGACGTTATTGCCGCAAATATGCCGAAAAATTGGTATTTCAGATGAGTATATAGGCTTTATATTTGCAATTGCCGCGATTATTTTAGTGATTACGGCACCAATTGCAGGTGCGTTATCCGATAGATATGGCCGCAAACCATTTATTGTTATCGGCATGATAGGCTACGCATTGGCAGCATTTATTTTTGGCTATGTATCGGAGCTGGGGCTTGAAAAAACAATAACGCCACTTGTGGCATTTTTTCTTCTGGCCTCATCAAGGGTTATATATGCCATATTATCATCAGGTATCACGCCTGCTGCAACTGGTTTTATATTGGATGTGATGGATAAGAGCGAACACACGCCATATATTGGGAAATTACAGGCTTTTATGGGTTTGGGCATGATATTAGGGCCAGTTCTAGGCTATTATGCGGTAGATTATGGGCTAATTATACCCTTATATATTTCGGTAATTGTTGCAATTTTTGCCTCTTTATTGGCTCTGTTGTGGCTTAACGAACCAGTAAGTCAGAATAAAACTGGTGAAGTTACTAAATTAAAAATATTTGACCCGCGAATTATAGTTTATCTATTCATTGGATTTTCTGTATATTTTTGCCTTGCAGGTGTTCAATTAATCTCTGGATTATTCTTGCAAGATCATTTTAATTTAACTGTGGAACTGGTGGTAAAATATAGCAGTGTCATGATGGTTGTTGCGGCAATCTCAATGATAGCAGTTCAAGTCATTGTGGTTGGGAAGTTGAAAATACATGCCTATTTGTTGTTAAAATATGGTGTGTTAACGGCTTTTATAGGCTTTTCAATTTTTTTCTTTGCTAGCAATATCTTCATTTACTGGGCGGCTATTGGGGTTTTTGCAGCAGGTCTTGGTGCTGTAGGGCCAGGATTTGTCGGCGCTGCAACCATGTCGGTGAGACAAAATGAAACAGGTGGGGTTGCGGGTTTGGCATCAGCATGTCAGGCATTTGGTTTTATTTCAGCACCAGGTTTAATGACTATGGTTTACACTTGGAATATATACGCACCTTTTGTTATTTTAACCACCTTGATGGGTGCACTCACCATATTTGTTTTCTTTTCCAATGCAATAAATATAAGTGGAGAAATAGCCAAACCATAAAGTTTTTGACTATATTGCAATTTATTTTGATATGATAAGGTCATGCAAAGCGAACCATCTAAGATTAAAAAAACACTTTATTTAGCCATTGGTTATTTAAGTTTCGTTTTGGGTTTTATTGGCATGTTTTTGCCGATTTTACCAACCACTCCATTTATGATTGTTGCTCTTTGGGCTTTTTCTAAGGGCAGTGTCAAAATGCATCGCTGGCTGATTAACCACTCTAGATTTGGTGGAAGCTTAAGGGATTGGGAACAATATAAAGTCATTCCGATTAAAGCAAAACTAACCGCGCTGGCTTTTATTTCAATATCAATATCTTATTTGGTATTTTTCTCTAATGTGCCTATATATGCTGTAATTTTAGCCATTAGCAGTATGCTTGGTGCATTAATTTATGTATTTACACGCAAATCAGAACGGCCTTTAGTGCAAGATGAGCCGGCAGTTAAAAAGTAACATTATCTTATTACTTGATTTCCATCTAAACATGTGGCTACTATCTAAGCAAATATTTAGATGGAAATATATGTGACCTTAACTGACCGCGAAGAACAGATTTTGCAGATTTTGCAAACTGACCCAATGATTACTCAAAAAGATATTGCAGAACGGCTTGATATTACTCGGTCATCGGTCGCGGTACATATTAGCAATTTGTCCAATAAGGGTTATATAAAAGGCAAGGGTTATATTTTTAATGCCAAACAACATATTGTGGTGATTGGTGCAGCTAACATTGATCTAACTGGAATTGCTGAGAATCAATTGCATGATGACCAGTCTAACATCGGAAAACTAACCATCGGAGCGGGTGGTGTGGCACGAAATATTGCAGATAATTTTGCAAGACTTTCCAAAAATGATGATATCAGTACATATTTTTTATCGGCAATTGGAAAAGATCATCATGGCCAAATTATCATTGAGGCATCGCATCAGGCGGGTATTGATTTAAGCTATTGTCAGGTTTTGAATGACCAACAAACTGCATCTTATTTGTCAATTGTTGATGGAAATGGAAATATGCGTACTGCCATCAACGATATGGCAATTGTTGAACATATAGATATTGATTATTTATCCTCAAAAAAACAACTTCTTAACGATGCTAAACTAATTATTATAGATGCAAACATACCGCAACAATCTATAGAATATATATGTCAGAATTATGGACATATTGCGATATTTGCCGATACGGTATCGGCTGTGAAGGCCGTAAAGTTTGAGAATGTTTGGCAATATATCCACTGTGCGACACCAAATTTGGCTGAGGCACAAATAATTACCAACATTAGCGCAGAAGGGGTGGGAAATTTGGATCGATTGGCAGAATATTTCCATAAAACAGGTATTGAAAAACTTTTCATCACCATAGGCCATGAAGGTGTTTTCAGATCCGCTAAAAACGATTTAGAAAACGCTAAAACCTTCTCAGCCATTCAAGAGAAAATTGTTAATGCCAATGGTGCTGGCGACGCGTTTTTAGCTGGGCTTGCTTATGCATATTGCCAGCAAATGTTGCCTGATAATCAAGTTTATTTTGCTCAAATTTGCGCGTTTTTGACTACTCAATCAGAAAAAACCATCAACCCATTACTCAGTAAAAAGACTGTGCTTCAATATATGGAAAAATTAAATGCATAAATATTTACAAATCAGCCCAGAAATTCAAACCGCCTTGGCAGAGAATAGGCCTATTGTTGCGCTTGAATCAACCATAATATCACATGGCATGCCGTATCCGCAAAATGTTGAAATGGCTGCAAAAGTCGAGCAAATGGTAAGGCGTGTTGGGGCAATACCAGCAACAATTGCCATTATGGATGGCATGCTAAAAGTTGGCTTAAGCCAAAGCGAAATTGAGCGTTTGGCCAAGGCAGGGCAGGATGCAGCAAAGGTATCGCGCCGTGACATTGCATTTATTTTGGCATCTGGCGATATTGGTGCAACAACCGTTGCATCCACCATGATTATTGCAGAAATGGCGGGAATAAAAATATTTGCAACTGGCGGCATTGGCGGCGTGCACCGCGGTGCGGAGCACAGTTTTGATATTTCAGCAGATCTTGAAGAGCTGGCGGACAAGGCTTTCCTAGACGGCTGCCACGGAAGTAATCCCAGGGAATGCACCCGGGAGGATCTCATGGACCTGTATAAGCA
>JADGDI010000144.1 GCA_016744975.1 Hyphomicrobiales bacterium
TCAGAGTTTTCACCATCTAAAAGCTTAAATTTGTGTTTCTGAGATATGGATTTTGGTTTTACCTTATTGCGTTTTATGGGTACAAATGCAAATTCATCAAAAGTGATAACATCAACAATATTATCATGATATTGTTCTTGTGTCTTAAGGTTTTGAATTTTTTCAAACAAAATTAACTTACCAAGCTTTTGTTCAAACAAGGCATCAACTAGCAAGGGCTCTCCAAACTTTGAAGGCAATAAAAGCTGACTGGTCGCCAAATCAATATTCTGAAATTCTGTGGCCATTAAGCCATCTAAACAAGTGATAGATGCAGTACTGGTTATCCAACTAATCGTAGAGCAAACGCAAACGCAAAAACTAGTCGGGGCAAATGGTGTGATTATCGGTGATATGTCACTGGGTTGCGTGACGCTATTATAGACATTTGCTGCCGCTAATATTTGATTATGTGTGTGATAAAATGGCTTGTTATTAGCACCTTTATCTTTTGCAAAACTAATCAAAGCGGTACTATTGGGGTCTGTCTTATGATAATCTTCGGGCTTTAATAGCATAATGTCATGGGCATTATTCGCAATATAAAACTCATCAAGCGCTATACAGCCGTCAATTGGGTTGCCACCAAGTGAAAATAACAATTTAATGGATGAAATGTCTAACCCAATCATATACATTAATTCGCTATAATTAAACCCATCATGAATGGTTGGGCATATAATTGCTTGCGGCGAAATGCGAATTAGAGCCTGTTTAATTTCACCATCACGCCATAAGCTAGGCAAAGGAGCAACTGAAATACCCTGTTGCCAACAAGCAATATATAATAACTGTGTCTCAATAGAGTTTGGCAATTGAATGGCAAATATATCACCATTTTGTAAGCCAGAAAACAATAGTTTTTCGGCCAATTTGTTAACGATAGACTGACATTGAACATGGTTAAGAGTAATGAACTGATCTTGGCAGATGCTATAACCAGAAAGTGCAACCTTCAATTTATTCTGATAGGTTTTCTGCCTGAAAAAATAATCAAGCGACTTTTCACCCCACAGATTCTGCGAAGTGTAAAAGTCAATTTGGTTAATATTTTCAAAAATATCCATTTAAAGCCTATTTTTTAAACCAATTTATCTGATTCTTTGTTAAAAGCCTATTCTGCTATCAAAAAATCCTATTATTTACCAAAAAAATTGTGTATTTGTATAAAGTCAAAACTTTTGATCTTTGCCTTATTATTTGCCCAATTGTGGCAATATAACATGGTAAGTTTTAAAATGGTCTGTTTGACCAATTAAATATTCGGATAATAAGGCGAATTGATAAATGCATTCAAAATTACTAAAAAATTTCAAATTTCTTTCAATTGGTACGCTTTTGGCAGCAACATTGTTGCCTAATATGGGGGTTGCTGCAGAGAAAACCAAAGCAGCGCCAGTTAAAGAAACACATTGGTTAAAAAAATGTATAACCAATGAAGCCTCCATCCGCACCTGCTTTGTTACCGAAGCAATTATTTTGGAGAATAAAGCCAAGAAAATAAAAATCCAACTTGCCTCTATCCGCATTAAATCGGTAAGCAATAGCAAACGTATGCATATGTATATTCAAGTACCTAATAAGGTCTTATTGCAATCTGGTTTACGCTATCAAGTTGATAAAGGTAAAATAAGTGTTGCGCCATTTAGCATATGCTATGATCAAGCTTGTGAAGCTGAAGTTATTATATCAGATGCAAATATTAAGGAACTTAAAAAAGGACAAATAATAAACCTGCATTTCCTAAAATACGATGGCAAACCGGTCACAATCAGTGTGCCGTTAATTGGCTTTACAGCTGGCATTAACAGCAAAGGCGAAGAATTAAAATATCCCCCTGCAGCTGCTGCTGTTGCACCGTCAGCAATTGATACTGCAAAAGAGGTAACACCAGAAACCGTAAAGTCTGATGATACAAAAAATGAAAGCAAAACGACCGAGCCTAACAAAGCCGATACAGCTAAACCATTACCAGATGCCAAGCCATTGCCGGTCAAAAAATAGAAAACATTGCTGGTCAAAAAATAGAAGATAAGAGTTTAAAATATTATCTAGGCCATGAAATTCATGGCCTTTTTTATGCTTAATTGTAGTCTTGATCGATAGACTCTAAGTCCCCATTTTTATTGATCGTAAAGTAATCTTCAAGGTCAGGGTGGTCAAATGGTAAAATATCACTGTCTATTAGTAGGTTTTGCTCAGACACATAAGCTTTATATGCATCCTCTTCATTTAAAGCTAGTAAATGGTAATATGGTTGTTCTTTTTTAGGACGAATTTCAGCCGGAATACCAAGCCACCATTGCTCGTCATTATTGAACTCTGGATCAACATCGATCACAATGCCGGAGAATTTAAACAATCGATGAACCACGCGATCGCCAACCCCAAATTTAGCCACTACCATTTTCATTATACAATACTCGGATATATTTTTTTATATTTTGACACAAATTTTCTTAATCATATATATATATTTCTAGTTTTTACAATAATTGAGTCTTTATGAACATTCTAATTCAAATAGTATCACCATTTTTTTGTTTCATTCTTATTGGTTTCATCTTCGGTAAAATATTTGACAGTAAAAATAATGGTATTTATTGGCTTAATAATTTTATTATTTATCTGGCCGTGCCAGCAATGCTATTTTCCCTCTTGTCAAAGTCACCAATAAGGGAGATTGCTAATCTTGAATATATTTTGACGACAACCACAATTACTGTAATTATATTTACGATAAGCTTATTTTACCTACTTAAAATTCGTAAGCAAGACCAAGGCAATGCAACACTTTATGCAGCAAGCAGTAGCTTTGGCAATGTTGGTTATATGGGGGTGCCACTTATGGTGGCGCTGCTTGGTGACAAAGCAATTATCCCTGCCACATTAATCCTAACGTTTGATAATATTATTCATTTGATTTTGGTACCATTAAGCGTCGGGCAGGCAGGTAGCAAAAGTAGATTTGATCAAATTTTATACGGCATTAAAGAATTGCTTAAAAACCCATTTTTAGCAGCAACCATATTGGGTATAATCGTCTCGTCCTATGGCATTCCATTGCCAAGTTTAATTGTGAATATGTCAGATCAATTGGCCAATACCGCTATCCCTACAGCTTTGTTTTCATTAGGGCTTTCTTTATCACTTGCAAAATTCAGCGGCATTAACCTTGATAAATTATTTTTAATAATCATGAAGTTAATTATTCACCCAATATTAGTTGCAATTATTATGCTCTCAATGGGAATATTTAACCCAGTATGGGTAGCAACTGCAATCATTATGGCCAGCCTTCCAACAGCCTTAACCGTTTATATGCTGGCCGAACAATATAAAAAAGATGCACAGGCCATTTCGTCAATCACCTTATTTGGTACAATATTTTCTGTAGTTACCATTTCACTGGTAATATATTATGTGGATCTACATTTGCTAAAAACAGGTATTTAGTTACCGTAAAGCGTATTTTAATTGGTACTATTCACGCATGGAAATCGGTGTTTTGCCAAGTGGATGCAGCGCTTTTCGCATAATATTGGATTTTATAAAGTCAGATCTTTCTAGCATAAATAAGCCAAACCCTCGTGCAAATTGCATCGGTAAAAGACTACTCATAAGAGATGTATTAAGTAAGTCAGTGGCTTTTGCACGTGTATGAATATCCAATTTTCTGGAATCATTATAGCGTCGCATAATATCGTTACCGCCAATATCTTGCCCCAAATTCGCTGCCTCAAATAATATTTCGTCAATGACAGCAGCATCCTGAAAACCCAAATTCATGCCCTGAGCCCCAATTGGCGGTAATATATGCGCAGCTTCACCCGCCAATATAATACGTTTATCAGCATATCGGTTACAATCGATATTGGCCAGCGGAAAAGCTGCAATATAGCCAATCTCTAAAACCTCACCAACTATACCATGGGTTATCTGTTGGATCATGGTTGCAATGTCTGGCTTAGCCAAACCCTTAATGCGCATAGCGTCTTCAACCGCTTCAGACCAAACAAGGCTAGTTTGGTGAGCGCCATTATTATCACGCATCGGAATAAGCGTGAAGGGGCCATTTTGACGGTGAAACGCGATTGAAACATCACCAAG
>JADGDI010000145.1:0-329 GCA_016744975.1 Hyphomicrobiales bacterium
ATCTAATTGATCTAACAGTAAAATTGATTCAAATCCCTACAATCAACCCACCTGGTGAAAACTATACTCCTTGCGCTGAGCTTGTCGGTGATTGGATGAAAAAGCGAGGCTTTGAAGTTGAATATGTGCGCGGACTAAATTCTCCTGGTGATAATGACAAATTCCCTCGCACCAATGTTATAGGGCGTATCGAAGGTAAAAACTCTGGAGAATGCGTCCACTTTAACTCGCATATCGACGTGGTTGAAGTTGGAGATGGCTGGACGCTTGAACCTTTTGGCGGCGAAGTTAAAGATGGTAAAATTTATGGTCGGGGCGCATGCGACATG
>JADGDI010000145.1:339-3948 GCA_016744975.1 Hyphomicrobiales bacterium
CCTCAATGATAGCAGTTGAAGCTTTCCTTGCCACCTACCCAGATTTTGCTGGTGCAATTGAAATATCAGGTACTGTAGATGAGGAAACTGGCGGTTATGGTGGAGTGGCATATTTGTCTAAACTAGGTTATTTCTCCAAACCAAAAGTTGACCATGTGATCATTCCAGAACCGCTTAATAAAGAACGCATATGCTTAGGCCACCGTGGCGGTTGGTGGGGTGAGATTGAAACAAAAGGCCGTATCGCGCATGGTAGCATGCCTTTTTTGGGTGACAGTGCTATATTGCATATGGGTGCAGTAATGTCTGAATTTAATGACAAGTTATACCCCATGTTGGCCAATAAAAAAACCGACATGCCTGTGGTGCCTGGAGGCGCTAAACAGTCTACTATCAACATTAATAGCATACATGGCGGCGAAGCTGAAGGTTTTGAGGGCTTACCTGCAGCTTGTGTTGCAGATAGTTGTAGGCTTATTTTTGATCGTCGGTTTTTAATAGAAGAGTCTATGGAGGAAGTTAAGTCTGAGATTACAAACATCCTAAATGGCCTTAAACAAACCCGAACGGATTTTAATTATTCCATTAAAAACATCAATGAAATTTACCCCTCAATGACTGATAAAAATGCTGATGTATCAAAGGCTATAGCAAGTGGTATTAAATCAGTACTAGCAGTGGATCCTGATTATGTAATTTCACCCGGTAGTTATGACCAGAAACATATTTCTCGGCTTGGGCATTTGCATAATTGTGTGGCTTATGGCCCTGGAATTCTAGACCTTGCACACCAACCCGATGAATATATCGGCATAGCTGATATGCTTGATAGTGCAAAAATTATGGGTTCGGCATTGTGTAAGCTGTTGCTAGATAATGAATAAAGAGAAGTTGAATTCAACTAAATAAAAGGGAGAATGAAATGAAACATTTAAAAATCGGATTTACTGGTGCGATTGCTGCTTTGGCGGTGATGGCCATGTCATCCACCGCACTGGCGGGTAAAAACAGTGTCACTCTAGGCATGTCACTTGAGCCAACACATTTAGACCCAACAGCGGGGGCAGCTGCCGCAATTGACGAGGTGGTTTATGCGAACCTGTTTGAAGGTTTAACCCGCATCAATAGCAAGGGCGCTGTGATGCCTGCACTTGCAGAAAGTTGGGAAGTATCAAAAGATGGGCTGACTTATATTTTTAAGCTTAGAAGTGGTGTATCCTTTCATGATGGTACAGACTTCAATGCCGATGATGTGGTGTTTTCGCTAAATCGTGCACGCGGTAAAGACAGCGTTAATGCCCAAAAAGCACTATTTAAAAATATCGATAAAGTAGAAGCCATTGATGCAAACACGATTAAGTTAACGCTGAGCCAAGCAACAGGCAGCATGTTGTTTAACCTTGGTTGGGGTGATGCTGTTATGGTCGCGCCTGAATCTGCCGATGGCAATAAAAGCAACCCCATTGGCACTGGACCATTTAAATTTAATAAATGGGTTAAGGGTGATCGCGTAGAATTGGTTAAATTTGGCAATTATTGGGGCGATGCCAAAGTTTTAGACAAAGCCACATTTAAAATCATTTCAGACCCAGCTGCTGCGTTTGCAGCCATGATGGCTGGCGATGTTGACGGTTTTCCAAACTTCCCAGCACCAGAGAATCTAGATCAATTCCGCGCGGACTCACGATTTAATGTTGTAGTCGGTTCCACTGAAGGCGAAACGATTTTATCAACCAACAATAGCAAGCCACCATTTGATAATGTCAAAGTTAGGCAAGCCATATCATATGCAATCAACCGCCAATCGATCATTGATGGCGCTATGTTTGGTAATGGCACACCAATCGGTTCTCACTTTGCGCCGCATCACCCTGCTTATATTGACCTCACTAGCCGCTATGCGTATGATCCAGAAAAAGCCAAAGCATTGCTTGCTGAAGCGGGCTTTCCAGATGGGTTTGAAGCAACCATCAAACTACCACCTCCAACATATGCACGGCGCGGTGGTGAAATTATCGCAGCAGATCTTAAAAAGGTTGGCATTAATCTAAAAATTATCCCTGTTGAATGGGGTCCTTGGGTTAAAGATGTATTTAAAGCTACCAATTATGACCTAACCATTGTATCGCATACCGAACCGCAAGATATCAACATTTACGCGCGTGAGAAATATTATTTCAACTATAAAAGTGACGCGTTTAATGCGGTGATGGATGCGTTAAACAAAACCACTGATGCTGAAGGCCGTAATGGCTTACTTGGCAAAGCGCAGACAATCCTATCTGAAGATGCAGTTAATGGCTTCTTATTCCAATTGGCTAAAACTGGTGTTTGGGATGCAAAACTAAACGGTTTGTGGGAAAACTCACCTGTTCAAGCCAACGATTTAACGGGTGTTTCTTGGTCAAAGTAATTTGATTGAACAAACATTCGTAACGACGCCCCAAAGTCCCGCAACTAGGTTGTTAAATCAAGTTGCGGGTTAAGTTTCAAGGCATTCCATATTGGTTGTTAATATATGATAACTTTGCTATTTTTTCTCCGTCGTATTGCTTTTTCACTTGCGACATTGCTGATTGCTAGTATCGTGGTTTTTACCATTATACAAATATTGCCTGGCGACCCAGCAGAGCTAATTTTAGGCATAAATGCCCAAGAGGATACTCTAGCTGCGCTGCGTGAGCAAATGGGGTTAAACGCCCCAATATACAGCCGTTATCTTTCATGGATAAGCGGTGTTATGGTTGGTGATTTTGGAACCAGTTACACTTATAGCGTCCCTGTCGCTGAACTGATTTTAGAGCGGCTTTGGATATCTCTGCCTTTAGCAATCATGGCATTATGCCTATCAACTTTAATTGCCATTCCCGTTGGGGTATTAGCCGCCTCAAAACATAATAAACCAACAGATGTTGGTATTATGGGCTTTACCCAGTTGGGCATTGCAATCCCCAATTTCTGGTTTGCCATGTTGCTAGTTATGGTGTTCTCAATTAAATTACGATGGATGCCCGCAGGTGGTTTTGCTGGTTGGGAAAATGGCATATTAGGCGGTTTTGCCTCCCTCACTCTCCCCGCATTTGCACTTGCGTTACCACAAGCATCAATACTCGCGCGCATCATGCGCAGTGCTTTACTTGACGTGTTACAAGAAGATTATATGCGCACCGCACGCGCCAAAGGACTACCGCGCAATAAAGTATTATGGCGCCATGGTGTGCGTAATGCTTTCATTCCAGTGTTAACTATTTTAGGTTTGCAATTTTCATTTTTAATTGCAGGCACCATTATCATTGAAAATATTTTCTACTTGCCTGGTCTGGGGCGGCTGATCTTCCAAGCCATTTCACAGCGTGATTTAATTGTGCTGCAGGGCTTGGTTTTACTACTGGTTGCCAGTGTTATATTTATCAACCTACTAGTCGATACCGCTTATGCAATTGTCGACCCACGCATCAAAAGGGCATTTTATGAGTAAGCAAAACATGCCTCAAACAATAAGCCAACCTCGCGAAAAATGGCAAGATTTCTTGCGTAAAGCGTTTAGTAATAGAAGCTTTGCAATCGGTTTTATGATTACAGGCTTTGTGTTAGTGATGGCGTTAATAT
>JADGDI010000146.1 GCA_016744975.1 Hyphomicrobiales bacterium
GCCTAATTCATTCACAACGTGTCTTATTGGCACTAACTCAAGCAGGCACTTCACGCGAGGATGCTTATCGTTTGGTACAGCGCAATGCAATGCCAGTTTGGCGCGGCGAAGGCGATTTTTTAGAGTTGCTTAAAAAAGATGATGAAGTCAGCAAAGCACTAAGCAATGAACAAATCGAATCATTGTTTAATCTTGACTATCACACCAAAAATGTAGACCGTATTTTCGCCCGCGTTTTCGGTGAATAAGTTTTATTAGGTAAAAAAAGATAGTAAAATCAAATAAAAAAGGCTGAGGATAATTTCCTCAGCCTTTTTAAATTCAAATTAAGTATTTACATTATTCTTGGGTTAGCTGCTGTTCCGCTTCCCCTAAAAACACCGATAAACGTGCCACCAAATCCGACTCAGGTATTAAATGGTTGGCCGCATCTAAATCAGCAATCACTTTGCGCAAAATATCAGCATCGCCGGCCTCTTCAAGGTCAGAAATAATCACATCTCTAGCATAAGCATCGGCTTCTGCGCCTTCTTTTTCCAAAATCTCAGCAACCCAAAGGCCAAACAGTTTGTCACGGCGCGCCAGAATTTTAAATTTCAATTCTGCATCATGTGCAAATTTAGCTTCAAACGCTTTTTCACGATTGTCAAAATTACCAGTCATATTCGATCCTCAATTTTTTGGCCCAATTAAGCCTAACGAAACAAACCAGAATTCTTGCCCGAATTCCGCTATAGAATCATTGTTATGATAAACTAACTATATTATTCAAATAGCCCTTGGCATGGTTAAAATCAATGCGCAAAGTAAAAATAAATCAAAAATCTTAAGCATAGCGCCCTACTTATACCCAGATGCCCGCCGCAATTGCATATTTTCACAAATGATTAGCATAGATTCAATAATCGGGTTTGTAATAGCTCTAAATGCGTATATAGAAAGCCCATCAGTCCATATAATATTGGTGGTGAAATTCCCCTATGGAGATCACAGATGATTAAAAACCGTCGTAAGATTCATGAAGGCAAAGCAAAAGTTCTTTATGAAGGCCCTAAAACAGGCACAATCATTCAACATTTCAAAGACGATGCCACCGCATTTAATGGTGAACGTCACGAAATAATTGATGGCAAAGGCGTGCTTAACAACCGAATAACCGAATATATATTTTTAGCAATGGAAGAAATTGGCATTGCCACACATTTCATCAAGCGCCTTAATATGCGCGAACAGCTGATCAAAAAAGTCGAAATCATCCCCCTAGAGGTAGTTGTTCGCAACGTCATTGCTGGCAGTTTGGCTAAAAAACTCGGCATGAAAGAAGGCACAAAACTAAGCCGCTCTATCATCGAATATTATTATAAAGACGATGCGCTAAATGACCCAATGGTTACAGATGAGCACATCACCGCATTTGATTGGGCAACACCCTCAGAGTTAGAAGATATGGTCGCAACAACATTGCGCGTGAACGATTTTCTAACGGGCCTTTTTTATGGCATCGGCATTCAATTGGTTGACTTTAAACTAGAATTTGGCCGCCATGTAGAAGATGGCAATATGCGCATTATTTTGGCCGATGAATTCAGCCCCGATAATTGCCGCCTGTGGGACATTAAAACAGGCGAAAAGTTAGACAAAGATCGCTTCCGCCAAAATCTTGGTGGCTTAGTCAACGCCTATCAAGAGGTCGCGCGCCGACTAGGCATTTTAAACGAAAATGGCGACGTCATTGACAGTGACGAAAAGGTTAAGGGCGACAAACCAACGCTCGTTAAATAGAAATCTGAAACCACACAAATAATTTTATGCAACCCAACAAATGGAACAACACCCATGAAAGCACGCATCACCATCACCCTTAAAAGTGGCGTATTAGACCCACAAGGCAAAGCCATCCAACATACCCTAGACGATTTAGGCTTTGAAGGCGTTACAAAGTTACGCCAAGGTAAAATCTTCGATATAGAAATCAATGAAACCGATAAAACTAAGGCCGAAACGCAGCTCACAGCAATGAGCGAAAAGCTTTTGGCCAATATGGTAATGGAAAACTATTCAGTAGAAATTCTAGATTGAGGTAAAACCCATGCAAGCAAGCGTCATTGTTTTTCCAGGCTCGAATTGCGATAGAGATGTTAAAGTCAGTCTTGAACATGCCACAAGTAAAAAAGTCAACATGGTTTGGCATGGCGATAGTGATATCCCAAAATCCGATCTAATCGTTCTACCCGGCGGCTTTTCTTATGGCGATTATTTACGCTGCGGCGCAATTTCAGCCAAAAGCAACATTATGAAAGCCGTCATCACAGCCGCCAACAAAGGTACGCCAATCTTAGGCATTTGTAACGGCTTTCAAATCCTCATCGAAGCTGGCTTATTACCAGGCACTTTAATGCGCAATGCAGGGTTAAAATTTGTTTGTAAAGACGCCTATTTAAGGGTTGAGAATAACGAAACTATTTTCACAAAAAAATACAGCGCTGGCGCTGTCATCCGCATCCCCGTTGCCCATCATGATGGTAATTACTTTGCTGATGATGATGTTTTAGACAAAATTGAGGACAATGGCCAAGTCGCATTTCGTTATGCTACCCAAGCAGGCGAAGTCAATGACCAAGCCAATATTAACGGTTCACGCCGTAACATTGCAGGCATTTATAATGAGAGTAAAAACATCCTCGGCATGATGCCCCATCCTGAACGCCTTGATCAAGCAATTCTTGGCGGTACAGATGGCGCGCATCTATTCAATAGTCTTGTAAATTCATTGGCATAAGGTAAAATAATATGACATATACCGAAACCGTTACCGAGCAAGTGGTTAAAGAGCATGGCCTAACCAGCGATGAATATGATATCATCGTTAAACGCTTAAACCGCGCACCAAATCTAACAGAATTGGGCATATTTTCAGTCATGTGGTCTGAACATTGCTCATATAAATCTTCAAAATTTTGGCTTAAAAAATTACCAACCACTGGCGATTGCGTCATTTGTGGCCCTGGCGAAAATGCTGGCATCATTGATATTGGCGATGGCCAAGCCGTGGTGTTTAAAATGGAAAGCCACAATCATCCTTCATTTATCGAGCCATATCAAGGCGCCGCAACAGGCGTTGGCGGCATCATGCGCGACGTGTTCACCATGGGCGCAAGACCAATTGCCAATATGAACGCATTGCGTTTTGGCGAACCAAGCAACAAAAAAACCCGTATTTTGGTCAACGGCGTGGTCGAAGGCATTGGCGGCTATGGCAATTGCATGGGCGTACCAACTGTTGGCGGCGAGCTAAATTTTGACAAAAGCTACAATAGCAATAACCTAGTTAACGCCATGTGTGTTGGCTTAGCCGATAGCGATAAAATATTCTATAGCGCTGCTGCGGGGGTTGGTAATCCTGTGGTTTATGTTGGTTCAAAAACTGGCCGCGATGGCATTCATGGTGCAACCATGGCCTCTGCTGAGTTTGATGAAAATTCCGAGGAAAAGCGCCCAACCGTACAAGTTGGTGATCCATTTACCGAAAAACTCTTACTCGAAGCTTGTTTGGAGCTGATGCAAACTGACTGCATCATCGCCATTCAAGATATGGGCGCCGCTGGCCTCACATCATCATCCGTAGAAATGGCCGATAAAGGCAATGTTGGTTTTGATATGAACTTAGATAACGTCCCCCAACGTGAAGAAAACATGACCGCCTACGAGATGCTTCTATCCGAAAGCCAAGAACGGATGCTCATGGTGCTAAAACCTGGCCGCGAAGCCGAAGCCGAAGCCATTTTCGTAAAATGGGGGCTGGATTTCGCAGTAATCGGCATAACAACCGATAGCAACCGCCTAATCATTACCCATTTAGGCGAAACAGTGGTCGATATTCCCGTAAGCCCACTGGCGG
>JADGDI010000147.1 GCA_016744975.1 Hyphomicrobiales bacterium
TATGAAATCACTATCAAATCAAATAGAATTTTTTAGTGGTGGATACTATGAACCTGTACTAGCTTCTATCCCATCAAAAGATAGAATAGCTCAAATAAAAAAATTGAATAAATATATAAAAAAACACTTCAATCAACAGCCAAAAGGATTAAGCCAGCGAATAACTGAATATAATTCCGGTGAGAATAAGATCAATCTACAGCATATTTAAGAAGGATAGTCCATAATGCCCTTGCAACAAATCCGTAGCCAATTAGGCAATTACGCCAAAGATACAAATCTGAACCTTAGTACAATTCTGAACGAGGATGGCGCATCTGACCTTCATATCAACCAGATTTATGCCATTGCTCTGGCTTGTAGCTATACCACCAAAAATAAAACTCTAATTGAAGCGCTAGAAGCTGAAACCCATGACAAAATATTACAAGAAGAAAAACTGGCTGCAAAATCTGCTTCAGTTATTATGGCGATGAATAATATTTTCTACCGTTTCAACCATTTGGTTAGTGACAAAAATTTTATGAAATTGCCCGTAAAATTACAAATGAATGTCATCGCCAAACCTGGCATTGCAAAGGTCGACTATGAGCTTTATTGTTTAGCCATTTCGGCAATAACTGGTTGCGGCGCTTGTATTGATGCCCATGTCCATATTTTAACCACCGCTGGCAAAAGCAAAACTGCCATCCATAGCGCCATCCGCATTGCAGCGGTAATCAACGCAACCGCTCAAGCACTAGAAATAGGCTAAAAGAAACATTTTCGATGGAAAATCGCATTTATCCCCTCGGACCGTAAAGGAAAAGTAATTATGAAAATAATTTATGATCATCAATTAAATACCAAACAGATTATGCCGATTGCAATTAAAGCAGTTGAACAATTTTTTGTTGCAGCAAATAACGGCAATACCTTATCGCCCGCACGACACAATGTTAATGTTAATAACGGCGGCCTAGCATTTACCATTGGTGCAGAAACAGAATTTAGTAAGGTGGTAGGCTTTAGAGTTTATGATACATTTCCCAATCATAAAATAAGCGATAATGAGCAAATCGTTGCTGTTTATTCAACGGAGAATGGCAAACTTAAAGCAATATTCATTGGCTCCAAACTTGGCGCGATTCGAACAGCAGCCATCAATGGCGTCGCAATCAAATATATGTCAGACCCAAACTCAAAAACGGCAACCATTATCGGCGCAGGTTATCAGGCACGCTATCAAATAGCCGCATTGCTTGCTGCAAGAGAAATTGAGACCATATACATTCATAATCGCACACCTACCAATGCCCAAACACTAATAGCAGCACTAAGCTGTCAATATGACGTGACATTTTTGCAAAGTAAAAATCTTAAGGCCGAAATCGGAAAGTCTGACATTATTATATGCGCAACAGGCAGTGGACAGCCTGTTATGAATGCAAAATGGCTAAAACCCAACACATATATCGGCTCTATTGGCCCAAAACTACAAACCCGCCATGAGTTACCATTTGATATTATCGATCATGTTGGATTGGTTGTTTCAGATTCAATTGCACAAATACAGGAATATGGAAGTCAATATTTTTTAACTGATACTAGCCAAATCAAGTCACTCGATCAGCTTATTCCTGCAAAAATGACACCAAAAAGCAATGAAATAAGCTTATTTTTATCAACTGGGGTTAGTGGCAGTGAAGTAGTAATCGGCAACGAGATCATCGACAGTGGATCATAATAATTTACGGAAATTAAAAATTCCGAAGCAAATATCCCCCTGCCTGCCAGCGACAACACTCTTTATGTTATTCAATTTTAGTTATTTGCATTTCAACATCCAAGTGATAAGATTGTAAAAACACTTTTAGCGATTTGATTTATGGAACTTACTCATCTTAGCCGTAGCGACTGCCGCTCATTATTGGATTTTGAAACACATAACAAAAACTATTTTGAACAATATGTACCGCCGCGTCCATCAGCCTATTTTAAATTTGATAGTCTACTAGAAATCATTGATAATTTATTATTAGAACAACATATTGGCACCTGTAAAATGCATGTTGCCTATAAAGATGAAAAAATCATTGCACGCATGAATTTGACAAATATAACAGATTCCACCGCCGATCTTGGATACCGAATTTGCCAAACAGCCGTCGGCAAGGGCTATGCCACAAAATTGGTAAACCAAATTTTGGAGCTAGCTCAAAGTGACTACGGTTTAACCCAAATCAACGCCCATACAACGACAAACAACCCAGCCTCCATAAAAGTTTTAGAAAAATCTGGCTTTAAACATTTGCATACTAAAGAAACCTCCTTAACTCTGAACGGTAAGGCCATTATTTTCACCTATTACAATATCAAACTCTAACGGCCTATATAAAATGCTTTGGGTCTTATTAATACATTTTTTTCACGGCTAGCTAAGATATGTGCCAAATAACCAAAAACCCGTGACATTGCAAAAATACCGGTAAAATAGACACTAGGAATGCCCAATGCATAAAAAACTGGGCCCTTATAAAATTCAACATTAGCCTTAATATCTTTACCCTTTTTTTGCATCTCGCGACCCATTATCACCTCTATTTTTTCTAATATTAAATAGATATTTTCAAATGGCGTACCAATGCATAATTCTCTAGCCATCGGTTTTAATATTTTTGCCCGCGGATCGACAACTTTATACTCACGATGCCCCATCCCCATTATTTTTTGCTTTTTTGCTAGGCTCTCCAATACAAAGCTTTCAACATCATTTAAACTAGAAATATTCATTGCCATTTCCAAAGCTGCTTGATCTGCCCCACCATGCAACTTCCCATATAAAGTGCCAATAGCTGTTGCAATGGCACATTCAACAGGTGCCAATGTGCTGGCAGTTACCAAACTTGCATAGGTGCTCGCGTTAAAGCTATGTTCCATTTGTAATATTTGGGTTACATCCAAAATATTTACTTGTTGATCAGATGGTAATTGACCATAAAACCGATATAAAAAATTTTCATTAAATGACAAACCCTTTTTTACTGTTATCGGCTCATTGCCCCTACCAACTTGATAAAACGCAGCCAAAATAGACGGGATTTTTGCCGCAACAATCAAGCCGCTAGCCATTTCATGCGAATAACCATGTTGATATTCTGTCTCAAGTGAAATTAACGGAACCATCGCTTGTAACATTTTCATTGGATGCAGATTTTTATCAATCGACTTTACTAAGCTTACCTCCATCTGATTTAAATCAGAGTGGTTGATTAAAAAATCTTCAAGTTGCATTTTTTGATGTGGGTTTGGTAATGTTTCAAACAGTAGCAAGTAGCAAACTTCAACAAAATCTCTATTCACTAAGTCCTTAATATTTATCCCACGGTAACTTAAATTACCAACATCCCCTTCAACATTAGACACGCTAGTTTCACCAACATAAATTCCATTTAAACCTCTATATATTTTTGGTAATTCATTCATTTTGTCTCATTTCGGTTTTGTAATTTTAAACTATAAAATATGAGCAATTTGATATATAAGTAAAATCAATAATTCTAATAACGAATATAAAAAAGTTGAAAAAGAATTAAAAGAATCAGAAATAGAATTGGACATATATTTAAAAACTTTTAAATGGAAAGGATTCAAAGAAAGTACATTAGATAAAATAGAACATATTTTTAAT
>JADGDI010000148.1 GCA_016744975.1 Hyphomicrobiales bacterium
AACCTCACCCTGAAATGATAATACGCTCAATGCAAGATACAGGTATTGCACCCCAGCAGACCGTTATGATTGGCGATACAAGCTTTGACATGCAAATGGCCAAAAGCGCTGGAGTTTATGCAATAGGTGTAAATTGGGGCTATCATAAGGTTGAGCAGATAGTAGCGGGCGGTGCTGATGTTGTCGTTGAAAACTTCACTCAGCTAGAATATGAAATTTTTAAGCATCTGAATGGGATAAAAAATGACCAATAAAGACTTACCAAACCCAAATACAATTTTTGACTATTTACCAATGGATAATATCGATACTGATCGCGTTCAAAAAGATGTTAAAAACCAGTATAAAAAGAAATTCCCTAAAAAATTCTTTAAGTTAGCCAAAAGCGCGGAATCAAACTCTCAAGATGGGTATGTTATAGAGTTGGATGGTCGAATTCTCAAAACACCCAGCAAACACAAGCTCTTATTGCCCAATATCCAACTTGCAGATGCGCTTTGTGAAGAGTGGAATGCACTTGGTGAGTTTGTAAACCCCGATCATTTACCGCTCACCAAAACTGCCAATTCGGCAATTGAAAAAACCGCGCCAAATATGGGGCATATTGTTGCCGAAATGGTAAATTTTGGCGAAACAGATTTGTTATTTTACCAACAAGATACACCCGAAAAGCTTTATTCACTTCAAATGTTGCACTGGCACCCAGTTCTGCTTTGGGCTGAAAATTCATGGAACGTAAAGTATAAAACTACCTTTGGTATCAATCATATAAAGCAAGAGCAGAAAATATTAGATCACTATCATGAGTTAATTAATGCGATGGATGAACATCAATTATCGGCACTTTATTTACTAACCACCTCATGTGGCTCACTGCTTCTTGCCTTAGCTTTTAACGCAGGAATACTCACAAAAGAGGGTTTGAATAAAGCCGCTTTTGTTGATGAAGATTGGCAGATTAGCCAATGGGGAGAAGATGAGGAAGCTCAGGAAATCCGCAACTTTAAATTAGCTGAGATAAGCAGTTTTTGCACCTATCTCAACCTTGCAAAAGCCTAAGCATTTAAACGTTCAAGTAGTTTAGGTGAAACAAATTCACCAATCGTTGGCTCAAATAATTGTCGGTCTTTTGGCCAAGTTGCCATGGTTGCATATCCGCTAAACAAGCCAGCTATAGAACGCTTATCACTGATAAAACGACTGGTGAGAGCAATCCATTCATCCGCAATTTCATCAAACATAATTTGATCAAAATTACTCATTTGTTGCTTTGCCCGAGCAATCAAATCATCCCATTGTTGTTTTAACTGCACCGCTTCTTGTTTATTTGGCTGAAACTGGCTTAGTTTACGCATATCTTCTTCACTTTGGCTAAGATACCATTCCAAGTTTTTACTTTGCATTTTCATCTCCTTAATAAGCTCAATCCAATTGCTCAAATCTCCCTCACCTACCTTTTGCCTTGTTTCAACCACTTCAATTAAGTCAATAATATGGGCGATTTCATTCAATTTTTTAGTTAGTGCAGATTTTTGAATGCTCAAATCAAGCGTTAGTTTTTGCTTATTGTCTTTAAAAAGTGCCGCAATCTCATTTAAACTAAATCCCAATAATTTTAATGCCATTACGGTTTCAACTTGTACGACGTGCAAGTCAGAATACCGTCGATAGCCATTATCCGGGTTATAATTTGGAAAAACCAAGTTCAACTTTTCATAATGCCGTAGCGTTTTCACGGTTACATTACACAGCTTTGCAAATTCGCCAATTGTATAAATTTTCATATCATGCCTTTTTTAAAAACAATTATATTCCTAATCCATGACCTAAGGGACGAGTCAAATAGAAGTTTCTTGACCAAAGTTCTTTTTTAAAACGCAACCAAGCCATACTTATTAACAGAAACATACGCTACAGTATGGTAAAATTAATCAATAACAAGTTAATTAGCACTATCGCCTTATATTCACTTTACATTAATAGGTGCTAGCGTCACTATTAACCAGTTTCAAACAGCAAAATCGTAAATTCTCAAGGTGTGATATGCAAGATATACTAGAACAACTCGAACATAGACGCAATATCGCACGACTAGGTGGCGGCCAAACACGCATCGATAGTCAGCATAAAAAAGGTAAGTTAACTGCCCGGGAACGCATCGAAATATTGTTAGATGAAGGATCATTTGAAGAGTTTGATATGTTTGTTGACCATAAATGTGTTGATTTTGGCATGGCAGACAAAAAAATACCTGGAGATGGCGTTGTTACAGGTTGGGGGACAATAAACGGTCGTATTGTCTACATATTTGCAAAAGATTTTACGGTTTTTGGCGGGTCATTATCCGAAACCCATGCAAAGAAAATTCAAAAAGTGCAGGATATGGCTCTTCGCAATCGCGCACCAATAATCGGCTTATTTGATGCAGGCGGAGCACGCATTCAAGAAGGTGTCGCAGCCCTTGGCGGTTATGGTGAAGTGTTTAAGCGTAATGTAGATGCGTCTGGTGTAATTCCTCAAATTTCAGTCATTATGGGGCCATGCGCGGGCGGCGATGTATATAGCCCAGCAATGACTGATTTTATTTTCATGGTCAAAGATACTTCTTACATGTTTGTAACCGGCCCTGACGTGGTGAAGACCGTAACCAATGAAGAAGTAACCGCAGAAGAATTAGGCGGTGCTTCCGTACATGCTGTAAAATCATCAATAGTTGATGCTGCTTTTGAAAATGATGTGGAAACCCTATTACAAATACGAAGGTTTATCGATTTTCTACCTGCAAACAACATGGAAGAAGCACCAAACTTCCCTGCAAAAGACAATATTGAGCGCGTCGACAATGCATTAGATACGCTAATTCCTGACAATCCAAATCAACCTTATGATATGAAAGAGTTGATTAATAAAGTTATTGATGATGCAGATTTTTTTGAAATACAAGCCGCACATGCTCAAAACATTATCACCGGCTTTGGCCGCGTCGAAGGAAAAACCACCGGTTTTATTGCCAATCAACCAATGGCATTAGCAGGCGTGCTAGACAGCAATGCCAGCCGAAAAGCCGCTCGTTTCATACGATTTTGTGACTGCTTCAACATTCCGATTGTTACTTTTATTGACGTTCCTGGCTTTTTGCCTGGCACAGACCAAGAATATGGCGGTCTTATCAAGCATGGTGCAAAACTATTATTCGCTTATGCTGAAGCGACGGTGCCAAAAATCTCTGTGATTACCCGCAAAGCCTATGGCGGTGCTTATGATGTTATGAGCTCCAAACATATTGGTGGTGATATTAATTATGCATGGCCATCGGCTGAAATTGCGGTAATGGGCGCAAAGGGCGCGGTTGAAATTATTTTTCGAAAAGACATTGGTGATGATGAAAAGATTGCAGCTCACACAAAAGATTACGAAGACCGTTTCTGCTCTCCATTTGTTGCAGCGGAACGCGGTTATATTGATGATGTCATTATGCCACATTCCACTCGCAAACGCATTGCTCACGCCCTAAACCTCTTGCGTAAAAAGCAAATAGAACAGCCTTGGCGCAAGCATGACAATATCCCACTTTAAACCGCCACATTATATAATTAGGAAATAACAATGATTCAAAAAATCCTTATTGCCAACCGTGGTGAAATCGCGTGCAGAGTAAT
>JADGDI010000149.1 GCA_016744975.1 Hyphomicrobiales bacterium
GCATCAGGTCATGCTGTTGCTATGGATTTCATGCCAGCTAGTATAAATTTAAGTTTTGAAAAAACGGTACATAATGCATTAACCGAAAGTGGTTTAAGTGAATGGTTATGCAAACATAATGTCCGAAATATTATTATTTCAGGGATTCGCAGCGAACAATGTTGCGAAACCACCACGCGAGTTGCCGCAGATTTTGGTTATAAATTAAATTTTATCACCGAGGCCACACTTACTTTTCCCATGCAGCATAAATCATCGGGTCATATTTTTACCAGCGATGAAATAAAACAAAAAACTGAATTGGTATTGCAAGACCGTTTTGCTGAAATTCATACCGTTTCTTCAATATTAGAAAAGTTTCACAACACAAGTATAATCCATGCAAGTGAATGAACAAAAAACCGTCAAGGCGCGTAAAATATACTGCATTTTAGGCGCCGATATGCTGCTGATCGATTTTGCAGGTGCGATTACTCCATTTCTATTTGCCAAAACCTATGGAGTCGATCTGCAATTTCACTTCATTTCACCCAATGGCCAATTGCCATTAATATCGGGCCTTGCAGCATCACCAACCATTAACAATATCGAGCCAATGCCTAAACAGATTGCTGCCGATGACATTGTCATGGTTTTTGGTGCAAACGATGCCAACACAGCACTGGCTAGCCCAATTAGCGATCAGATTATCACATGGTTAGCCGCCAAAACCCACAGCAATCAAACCATTATATCGGTCTGCATTGGTGCATTATTATTGGCGAAAGCAGGCCTTCTAAAAGGAAAATATTGCACCACTTTTTATAGCCGTTTAGATGACTTAGCCCGCCTTAGCCCTTCGGCCAAACCCTGCGCTAACCAAATATTTGTCCATGATGGCAATATATTCACCTCCGCTGGCATCACCACTGGCATTGATTTAGCACTATATTTTGTTGAGTTAAATTGGGGGGCAAAATTGGTTTTTAAAATTGCCCGCGAAATGGTGGTTTATAACCGCCGACATGGTGGCGATACACAGCTAAGCCCTTATCTAAAATATCGCAATCATGTTGAAGATAAAATCCATAAAGTGCAGGATTTAATTTGCCATCAACCACAAATATCTTGGACAGCAGATCGTATCGCCGACGAAATAAACATTTCAACACGGCACCTGTTACGTAAATTTTCAGAAATCACCCAAACCAGTTTGGCTCAATATATCCAAGGCATCCGCATTGCCTATGCACAACAGTTAATGCAGAATAAAGACAATAGTATGGAGCATATCGCCCATCTAAGCGGCATCGGGACAACCCGTTCCCTACGAAGGCTTTGGCAAAAATATCATGGTCAAAGCCCAAAAGAGTGGCGCCGCAACAATGTTTAACCCAGCAAATAGAAACTAAAACCGGTCAACACGAAATGGCGTAAGGTCAATATCCGTTTCGCCATCAATAATTAGATTGCTGATATGTTTTGCTGTTACACCAGCCATCGTCATGCCTAAATGACCATGGCCAAAAGCAAAACTCACCCGCTTATCGCGTGGGTGTTGACCAATAACAGGAAGGTCATCGGCCATACTTGGGCGGCAGCCCATCCAGCGAACCCCACGATCATCAGGAATAGATGGGAAAAACTCTTTAGCCAAATTGAGCATCATATCAATGCGTTTATAATTGGGTTTAGCATCAAGACCTGCAAATTCAACCCCCCCACCAACTCGCAAACCTTCATCAAATGAGGAAATCGCAATTTGCGCGTCTTTGGCAATAATCCCAGTATTAAACTCAAATGGTGGGTTCTCGATGGTTACATTATAGCCCCGCTCTGTATCAAGCGGAATATCATAACCTAAGTCATTGACCAATTTACGCGAGAATGCCCCAGCGGCAACAACAATTTCATCCACAATAAGCGCATCTTGTGCTTCAAGGTCAATCTGAATATTTTCACTATTACGCTCAATATGAACCACATTGCCTGTCACAAATTCAACCCCAGAGGCTTTGGCTTTTTCGCGCATATAATCTAACATTTTAATTGGGCTGGTTAGGTTTGCGCTGTCTTTTTCAAACACTGCCTTAAAAATGCCTTTCTCAAGCCCATCGATGCGGCCATAAGCATCCTTTGGCGAAACAATTTCAGACTGGTAACCATAGTCAGCTTTAAGCTTTCTAATATCCGCATCCTCATCAAAACTACTTTGTTTTGAATATAAGTAATAAGTGCCAGTTTCTGCAATTAACTTTGCGCGATCTTGCGTATCTAGCAAGTCATAATAGTCAGCTAATGCCGTTTTCATCAACGATAATTTAGCCTCTATATAAGCGGTTTTGCGTTTTGGATTTGTCGATTTAACAAGCTCATAAAACCATGGTATCATTTTAAAAGCATAACTCGGCTTTAAGGCAATCATCGCCTTTGGATCTAACAACCAAAATGGCACCTTTAATAATAGTTTTGCCGAGATCATCGGAAAAATATCACAATAAGCGATTATTCCAGCATTCCCCCCAGAGGCAGGCAACTCGGTAAATGATCGGTCAATCAATATTACATCACGGCCCTTTTGAGCCAATCTTAAAGCCGTCAACACCCCAATAAGCCCTGCACCAATTACAGCAATTTTCTTTGTCATCATTCATCCTATTAACAATCACGCCATCAATATTCTAGTCAGTAGAGTTAATCAATAATCACGCAAACACAAGTCAAAATATTTGATGGTAAAACTTATATACTATAAGCAAAAGATATCATTATTTTATCTACCATCACCTAATCTAAAAGCTGTTTCTCGGTCATAAAGTTTATCAACAAATTTGCAATAAAAAACCGGTCTGTCGGTTCATCCCAAGTGGTTAAAGCCTGCTCAATAATGGCTTCATCAACCCAAGTCTTGTCCGCACTCCACTTAACTTTAAGTAAGTCTCTTATGAATTTATTACTAAATTCCGGGTGCGCCTGAAAGGTTAAAATACCTTCTGGGTAATAAAGCCCTGCAAACTCGCACCAATCTGAGCTGGCAATTATTTCAGCACTATCTGGCAGAACCACAACCTGATCACCATGCAGTGCATTTGTCGTAAAGCTGGTTATTGCTTGCTGGGCAAAATCATTGCCCTTAGCAAGCTGAGAAATGGCAGAAGGTAGTGCAATCTTATAGGCATGCCGACCAACCGCAAATCCCTTATCAACTTTTATCACTTCTCCGCCCATCGCATGGGCAATAATTTGATGCCCAAAACAAATACCAACCAAACGTTTTTTAGCTGCAACTATTTCAACAATAAACTCAGCCAGTCGCGCCATCCATGGGAAATTGTCATAAACCCCATGCTTTGAGCCTGAAATCAAATAAGCATCACACGCATTTACAGATTGTGGAAAGTGGTTCAAATGAACGTCATAATTCACCCATTCAACCGATTTGCCAAACCGCTCAAAAAGCTTTTCAAATTGAGTTGCAAATTGTCCATATTCTCCTGCCAATTGTTCACCAATTGCACCTGCGGATAAAATACCTATTTTCATTTCAGATCCACCATTTTAAAGTCATTAACTTGATCATTTTTTTTTATTTTTTTGATGCCATTGGTAAATAATAAAACTGCAATAATCCCAAATATGGACGCTGCAAAAAACGGCGCACCCGGTAGATATATATAAG
>JADGDI010000014.1:0-8447 GCA_016744975.1 Hyphomicrobiales bacterium
GTTATATAGCGGCAAGGTCAATTTCAAAAGGTTTATTTTAATAATTAGATGATATCAACCTGCTGCCATAGATTTTTAGAAAAATCATCAAGCGTGGCATGTTCATTTTGGGTAAGCCATTTGGCCAATTGCAGCGCCACGTCAGGCCAAATTACCTTTTGAACATGGCTATATTGTCGCCATTTTGAAATAATTTCGGTATTTATTTTTTTTGCTATGGTTACAGATTCAAATTGCTTGAGCAGAGATGCGTTAATATTTTGTTCGGCATGCTTCTCAACCGGTTCGAGCAACAGCTTTTTACCCATTTGCATGGCTTCAGTTGATAAGCCAAAGCCCGGATTGCTAATGATGCCCGCACAAGCTGCTGTTTTTTTGCTAAATGCCTCGCGAGAAAAACCATTAAAAATAATATGAGTATGCTTAATGTCGGGTTTTTCAGCATGGAATATGTCAAATGTATAATCGGTAAATTGGGCAAATATTTGGTTTAATTGATTGGCACTATAAAAGGGTAAATAGACAATAATCTTTTTTGGATTATGGCTGATCGCATTTGGGTTTTTAATGGTGATTGGCGGGATAATGTTATGAGCAAGGCGGTGCCAACTAATGCCGATTGGAGTTGTGACAGGCGCGAAATAACGAATGCTTTTACGCAATAGCCAGCTAGATTTTATAGCGCTATTATTTTTTAATAGGCTCATTTGGTTGGAAAGACCAATGGTTGGCTTTTTTTGAAGATATGCAGCCCAGGCTGTTATCGGCTCAAAATCATTGACGATAACATCATATTGACCAAAGTTTATAGATTTTATATCACGGTAAAATTGTAATAGATTTGATTGCCAAAAGCTTTTAAACGGTTTTATTTGGTTGTTTTCAATTATAAATGATAGACCTTTAAGACATCTATAATCGCCAAAAACCTGCATGTCAAAATAGGCATTGCAGTCACGACCAGAAAATAGCCAGTCCACTTGGATGTCTAATTGTTTAAAAGCCACGGCCATTGCTCTTGCGCGTGCAATATGTCCGTTACCTGTGCCTTGTACGGCATATAATATTTTCATAGCATCAATTGGTTATTAATCGCTACTCATTCTATCTTATGTTTGAAATTATTAAAACTAAATTTGCATAATCTTTGGTTTTAAATATAAATTACTATATTTTGGCTCATGTAAATGCATAAATACAATTGTAGCTTGACCATGATTGATCAAGCTACATGTGAACGGCTATAGAGAACGGGGGAAGTCTCTAACGATTAACCGCGTCCACCTTTTGAGCCGCCTTTATGGCCATAGCCATGTTTGCCACCTTTACCACCTTTACCAAATTTACCGCCCTTTTTCATCATTTTGCCATGGGCATCGGCCAACTCTTCTTGGCTAATTGTACCGTCTTTATTGGTGTCTACACGGTCAAACATATGCTTTTCGCGTTCACTTTTAGCGGCTTTTTGTGCTGCGGTTATTTCGTCTTTGCTTAATAGGCCATCTTTATTGGTGTCAGTTTTTTCAAAACGAGCGTCTAACATCGCTTTGCGGCTAGCTTCTCTCATCGCTTTGGCTTCATCTTTACTTAATTCGCCATCATTATTGGTGTCATATTTTTTAAGCTGAGCAGCTTTAAATGCTTTAATTTCATCTTTAGAGATCTCGCCATCTTTATTGGTATCGATTTGATCTTTAAACATACCCATTGCTGGGCCGCCAAATTTTCCGCCCATACCAAAACCACCACCTTGTTTGCCACCTTGAGCAAATGCTGCTGTACCTGAGAATAAGATTGTAGTTGCTACCAATGTTGCGATAATTTTATTTTTTGTCATTTTGTTTAATCCTTTAAGAGTTGTTTTGCTTACAGGATTATATCTAAGCTGCAAATGTTACTGAATTCAGGCAAAAAAATGCCGATTGGTTAGCAATTGTCACAGGACGTGCTGGTGATACAATTTGTTACATTTTTAATGATTTTTAATCGATAGGGCGGCTATAATGTGTATAAGTTGAATTTAAATCATAAGATAATAGGCTTGGGTAAATGCATAATGGACATATATATATAGTCGATGATCATAAAGACATTCGTGACCTTACTGGCCGTTATTTAAAAGATCATGGGTTTAAAACCACCATGGCAGAGGATGGCCGTGCTTTAAGAGCGTTGATTAAAACTGGTTTGCCAGATTTGATTGTTTTGGACATTATGATGCCGGGCGAAGATGGACTGAGCATTTGCCGTTTTTTGCGCGAAACTACCGATGTGCCTATTATTCTTTTAACGGCAATGGCCGAAGAGACGGATCGGATTGTCGGTTTAGAGATGGGGGCTGATGATTATTTGGTAAAGCCATTTAACCCACGTGAACTTTTGGCGCGGATAAAATCTGTATTGCGGCGCACACAAAGCCTTCCACCGAGTAAATTACAGGATATTGAAACATCAAACTTTGCAAGCTTTGACAGATGGAAATTAGATATTAAAGCGCGAGAATTGGTTGATGAAAATGATATCAGCTATGTTTTAAGCACTGCTGAATATATGCTATTAAGCGTATTTTTACGACATCCAAACCAAGCATTAAACCGCGATCAGTTATTAGATTTGGCACGCGATAGAGAGGCGCAATTATTTGATAGATCGATTGATAATTTGGTGTCAAGGCTAAGGCGGAAGGTGGAGACAGACATTAAGAAACCAGAATTAATAAAGACAATTTGGGGTAAGGGGTATATTTTCAGTGCCGATGTGGAGCTTTATTCATGAAATATTTGAGTTTTTTTATACCCAAAACATTATGGGGACAATTGGTATCACTGTTATTGCTGGCACTGGTTGTTTCACAAAGCATTGCATTGTTTATATTTTTTGACGCCAAGCGATTATATCAGAATAATATTTCTCAGGAGGAACTGGTTAAACGGGTCGTAACCACGGTTAAATTATTAAAACATAGCCCAAGAGATGTTGCCAAGCAAATCTTTAGGGAGGCCAATACTCGGAGTGTAAAAATACGTTTCGCAAAGCGCCCCGCATTGGGTAAAGATGACAAGCCTGAATATTCATTGTCATTACAACAAAAAATCATTAAAGCATTGCCTGAAAAAAACAGGCAGGTAATTGTGGTTTCTAAAGGCTCTAAAAAGGGGGTGTTTTCTAGAGATTCTTTGCCATATAATATATTGATTTCAGTTAAAGTTACGCCTAGAATTTGGTTGATTACCAATTTTACGCGACCTAAAATTCCAATGAATTGGATTGGGCCACTTATGTTGACTTTGGTTTTGATGATTGTTTCAATTATTTTTATCGTATCGCTGGTTGTGCGGCGGGTAACCAAACCCTTGGCGGCTTTGGCAGGGGCTGCTAAACAGCTTGGCCACGGTGTTGATGTCGGTGATTTGGAAGAAATGGGTACGCAAGACGTGCGCAATGTGACACGCTCATTTAATAAAATGAACTTTAAAATAAAACGCTTTGTAGATGACCGCACTAAAATGCTTGCTGCCATTTCACATGATTTGCGCACCCCAATTACCACATTACGATTGCGTGCTGAGTTTATAGAAGATAAAGAAATGCAGTCCAAAATTCTTGAAACTCTGGACGAAATGCAGGTGATGACGGAGGCCACGTTAAAATTTGCCAAAGACAGTAATATTAAGGAGAAGGCTAAAGAGATTGACCTTGAGAGCTTGTTTGAAGCTTTGGCTGAAGAATATCAATATATGGGCAAGCTGGTTAGTTTAAAGGAAGATTTATCACGCAAACAAATTATTTTACCTTTGCAAGTACAAGCGATGAAACGTGCAATTCGCAATATTATTGACAATGGAATTAAATATGGTGAGCAGGTTGATATTGACTTTTTGCTTAATGCCAGCAACCAGCAAGTTGAAATTTACTTTCGAGATCAAGGCCGTGGCATTGACCCTGATGAATTTGAAAATGTGTTTGAACCATTTTTTAGATTAGAGAAATCGCGCAATCGTGATACGGGCGGAGTTGGGCTTGGGATGTCTATTTCACGCAATATTATTCGCGCGCATGGTGGTGATGTGTTGCTTAAAAACATACATCAAGATAATAAAGTCTCAGGCCTTGAAGTTAAGGTTGTTTTGCCTTTATGATCTGTATTTGGAAGGGTGTTATTTGCTATTGTTCATATGCATGGCAGTGCGGTAAAACACACCATGTTTAAGGCTATCGGCAATCATTTTGGCTTTTTTCATAATATGTGGTACCGAAGCTTTTGGGCAGCATTCAACCAAAGTTTTTTCAAAGGTTATAACCCAATGCGCAAAATCGGCTTCTTTTAGGCCTTGTAACTTGGTATGTGCTGGCATTGGGCGGCCGTTAAAGCGGTGGGTGCCAAGCAGCACAGCGGACCAAAAATTGCACATTTTGTCAATATGTTCGTCCCAACTCGCTTGCATTTGTTCATGAAAAAAAGGGCCTAAAATGGTATCATCGTGAACCACATTATAAAAATGCTCCACAAATTTACGGATTATGGTTTCATCAATGCCCATGTCGGCAAAGTCTTGGGCGGTTGGGTCGGTCGCTGAGGTCATTTTATACTCGTCAATTGGAATAAACATTTGCTTAATATAACAATTTTTGTAATTTATGTTAGGGTCAAATTGTCGCGCTATCTAGTGCAATATGTTTGTTATGGTGGAGGTATATGGCACGGCACTTATATGCTTATAGCTAACAATAACCCACCCAATAAAATAATGAACAAGCTTAGTGCAATTTTCAAAATGTCGGCGAGATATATAATAAATGCGTTAAGGCCTGTGGTTAGGCTTGAGGTTAACTTATCGGTTGTTTTTTGAATGAATACTGCAAATGTTGCTATTAATGAAATGGTGGTGAATGTGCCTAGGGCCATTAAAAAAGTTGCTAAAATAGCGGTCATATATAATTGCAGGCTATGTGCCAAAATTAAAATGATTAATGCTCCCGTACAAGGGCGAATACCAATGCTAAAAATTACCAATAATTTTTGCTTTAAAGTTGACGGGTTTTTGGTGGGTGTTGGCATGTGATTGTGGCCACAACTGCAATTTTCATTATGTATATGATGCCGATTGGCTAAGCTTCGGGAGTGTATTTTCTTAATGCAGCCTATCAAAAGAATTAGACCTAACAGGATAATTAAACCATAAGAAAATAGCTCGAAATAAACGAAACTTTGGTTGATATTACTGACACTGCTGCCCAGCAAAAACAACCCGCCAAAAATAATGGTAATAGCGGTAATGGCTTGCAGCATTGAAGCGAAAAATGCAATTTGGATGGCTTGATGTAATTGGGCTTTGCTGCTTAGTAAATATGCTGAAATTATGGCTTTGCCATGACCTGGTCCGGCGGCATGAAATAAACCATATAAAAAACTGAGCAATAATAATGACAGTGAAAATTTTGTATTAGTTTGCTGTTTGATATCGCGTAAATATTGGCTGACATCGGCCAAATATGTCGCCTGTAATTTGCGAATGGTCTTTATAATAGGCTGCATAAATTCTGGTAAAAGCTGAGTAATTTGTTGTTGATCGCTATTTTTCTGCGGCCGAAACATATTTTCGGCATGGCTAACAGAGAAGTGGCCAAATAGCAACAAAGCCAAGAGGCTGAATATTTTGACATATTTTAAATTAGCGATTCTCATTGCATATAAACCTATATTTATCAGCAAAAATTGCGCCCATGCCTTGATTGTCTATATTGTCAGAAAAGGCTTCTTTTAGTGCATTGCCGATATTTTCATCTTTTTTAGCCAATTGGATTGGGTTTAGTTGGCACCTATCTGTATCATTGCCATTAATGCTGAAAGTTTGGCGGTCTTGTCTCTCAAATGCGACATAATATTCTTCATCAAATAGTGCATATTCAAGGTTAGTTGCCATTGCCACAGTTTCGCCCAATTGCAGGCTGAACTCGAAACTCAAACGACTGTTTATAAAATCGGCTTGTACTTTATCAGCAGGTTTGATGAGGTGGGGTTTGCCATCTGTTACCAATTGGGTAAAATAATTAATTTCCGATAGGTTTCCCATGATTTCTGAGGCTAAATTAGTCAATTCAGCCTCACTTAGGTTTCCATCCTTGTCATCATCATAATCGCCCAATAAGACCAATGAAAAATTTTCGTCAAACACCCATTTATAGTGAATGTTTTGTAATGTTAAAATTTGGTCTTTTGAGCTGATTTCAAACCTGGTTGTTGTGTTAACTAAAACATGCGGATGGGCGAAGGTAGGTATGATAAACATGTTTGATATTATGATGATAGCAGCTTTTAATTGGCCTAATTTGTGGTTTTGGAAAAGCATTGAGTTAGGTTGTCCGCCATTTTTTTTAGTAAAACATAATATGAGTTGGCTTTTAGTGGTAGCCCAAAACCCAACGGATCCCAAGTGGAAATTTGCATATTGGGGCGATGTTTGATAATCACCTTAGCAAATTTATCGGTGAATTGTGGTTCAAGCATGACGCAATTGATGTTTTTTTGATTGGCGATTTGTAAAATCTCTTGCATTTTATGAGCTGAAATTTGATGCTGTAAATTATCTGAAATTGCGATGGAATGATTTAGCCCAAATTGCTGACTAAAATGCCCATAAGCATCGTGATAAGAAAAGAAATTTTGACCTTGTAGCGGTTTTAATTGTTGTTGGAGTTGCTGGTCTAATTTTTGCAAATGGATGATTTGCTGTTCTGCATTATAGTGGTATTTTTCGGCGTTATTTGGATCGGCTTTAGAAAATTCTAGTGCCAGAAAGTTAGTGATTTTTATTGCATTAATGGGAGAAAGCCAAAGGTGTAAATCGTAATCTGAATGATGATGCTCATGATCTTCTTGTTTGGCATCATGATCTGCCTCAACATGATCTGCCTCAACATGATCTGCCTCAACATGATCTGCCTCAACATGATTTTCAGTTTCAACTTGCTTAATGGTTTTTATTTCGTTCAGAGAAATTATATTTATGGCTTTTGCATGTATGTTTAACAATTTGGTTAGGCGCGGTTGAAATAATGGATCGATGCGGACAATTAAGTCTGCATTCTTAATTTTTGTAA
Source organism: Hyphomicrobiales bacterium (assembly GCA_016744975.1). GTDB lineage: Bacteria > Pseudomonadota > Alphaproteobacteria > Rhizobiales > OSC116 > OCS116. Next base: position 7,102 of record JADGDI010000014.1, read on the forward strand.
CATCAGATGGCTTTGGTGCATAATCATGGGGTGATATAGGGCGCTCTACAATGAGCTGCAAATCGGCAATATCTTGACTTATGCCTTCGGCTAAATAATGAATTGGCCTGATGCTAGTCAGAATTTTAACTTTGGCTTGTGCAATATTGCCGATAAGGTTAAAGGCTAAGGATAGGGCTACAAAAGTAATAATGTTTTTCATTGATCTCGACTTTGTATTAGAGTTTTGCATCTTTATTAGATTGTTTTGCAAATTTAATGACAATTGCTTGTCTTGTCAATTGGTATGTTATAATATAACAAAAAGAGGTATAATATTTGTCACATAATCATAAAAAATGTATTAAAACGAGTTTGGAATTTGCTCATAAAGTCAGCCAAGATAAGGCTATGCGGCTTACCCCGCAGCGTCTGCAAGTTTTAAAAATTCTGCTTGATGACCATAAGGCGCTTGGGGCATATGAAATACTTGAAAGACTGCGTGATATGAATTTGGCTAGTCAAACGACACCACAACCCCCGACAGTTTACCGAGCGCTAGATTTTTTGTTAGAAATGGGATTGGTGCATAAGGTCGAAAGTCAAAATAGCTATTATGCCTGCATGATTGAACGCAGTGCTGACGGTGTTCATATTGCCCAAGCCTTTATATGTGAAAGTTGTGGAGCGGTAGAGGAGAAAACGGCAGAAGCCAGCGTGAAAAAATTATATGAAAAAGCTGCAACCTTTGGGTTTGAAGTTAACCAGGTGATTATGGAGTGCCGCGGTTTTTGCGCGAATTGCCAAAAACAGAATGAGTTTTTTTATGAATGATGATTTAATCACCGCAAAAAATGCTACCTTAAAATATGCTGGGCGTATGATTTTAAATAACATAAATTTTAGTATAAAAACGGGTGAGATAGCATTATTTATTGGCCCAAATGGTGGCGGTAAAACCTCACTGATAAAAATGTTACTGGGGTTGAATTTACCCTCGAGTGGCGTGGTTGAACGACATAATAATCTCTCGATTGCCTATGTACCGCAACGCTTTGAAATTAGCGCCTTTTTACCACTTCAGGTGAAACGATTGCTAAATTTGAGCCAGCATTATACTGATACTATATTAAGTGAGGCGCTACAAAGCACACAATGTGAGCATTTGCTTTATGAGCAGATAAAAAATTTATCGGGCGGTGAGTTGCAGCGGGTGTTGCTGGCACGGGCGATGCTTAGTAAGCCAGATTTATTGGTACTTGATGAACCGTTACAAGGGGTGGATCAGGAAGGTGAAGCAAAATTGAATAAGCTAATTTCAGATTATTCCAAACAATATAACACCGCTATAATTATGGTATCGCATA
>JADGDI010000014.1:8457-37592 GCA_016744975.1 Hyphomicrobiales bacterium
ATAATTTGCATTTGGTAATGAAAACCGCAGATAAGGTTTATTGTATCAATGGCCATATTTGTTGCCATGGTAAACCAGAACAAGTTACAAAGAGCGATGAGTTTAAAGACATCTTTGGTGGATATGCCGACCAATTTGCACTCTATCACCATCAGCATGGCGACCATTGCCATCAGCATGGCGAAAGCTGCAACCATGAATAAGCTTAAATTTGATAAATTAAAAAAGGTAGTGGAATGTTTGCAGTTTTAGATGATTTTTTTATTAGAGCGTTGGTTGCGGGCATTGCTGTTGCAATTGTAGCAGGGCCGTTTGGTTGTTTGTTAACTTGGCGGCGCATGGCATTTATGGGTGAGACCATTGCCCATTCATCCTTGCTTGGAATTGTGCTTGGTATTTTATTGGGCATATTACCACAATATGCGATTTTGGTGGTCGCCATTTCTGTGGCATTCATTCTTTATTTGCTTGACCGAAGTAAGAGCCAAGCACGCGATGTTTCTTTAATGGTTATTGCCCATGGTTCACTTGCGGTTGGCCTGTTTATAATCAGCATGATGCCCGATATTAGAATTGATTTGGATGCCTATTTATTTGGAAGTTTATTGGCGATAGATGATGTGGATTTGGCTATTATTTTTGTTGGCGGTGGTGGGATATTGGCAATATTATTGGTTTATTGGCGCTCACTAGTAGCTCTGACCATTTCACCAGAATTGGCAAAGGCTGAGAATTTGGCATTGCCTGACTCAGAACTGATATTCAGTATTTTAATTGCTATTATGGTGGCCATCTGCATGAAAATTACGGGGTTATTATTGGTTTCCGCTATCTTGATTATTCCTGCGGCTGCGGCACGATATTTGTCTAAGAACCCAGAATCAATGGCAGTGATTGCTTCTATAATTGGTGTTATTTCAGTTGCAGCGGGTTTATACACTTCTTTGGTTAATGATGTTGCAGGTAATGCGGCAATTGTTGTGATTGCTATAGTGTTGTTTATATTAAGTTTTTTGGCTTCTCACTTTTTGTTTACTAAAAATTAGTGTTAAAAGTAGAGATTTGATGAAAAATTTAATTAAAATACTATAATGTGCAACAAAATTATGGATGGGAATCAGTGGCATGAAATTATTATTTAAATTTATACTTGCAATATCGATCGGCGCAAGCTTTACACCAAACGTATATGCTGGCAGTGAAATTGTTGACGTTGATCAGATGATTAGAAATTTGGCAAAAATTAAAGCGCCAAAACGTAAAAGCTATAAGAAAGTTAAGAAAAAAGTTAACGCAGCGGCTAATAGGAAATTTTATAAGGGCAAAAACAAAGCAAGCTATGGCCCAACAAAAGCGGTTGTTAGTTTTAAAAGCAAACATAAGCCCGGCACGATTATTATTAAAACCGCTGAGCGTAAAATTTATTATGTGACTGCAAGTGGTAAAGCCATTCGTTATGGCATTGCGGTGGGTAGCACCATTGGCCGCCAATGGAAAGGCAATAGCTTTATTTCGCGCAAACGCCCAAATCCAACATGGATTCCAACGGCCAGTATTATTCGTGAAAACCCAAAAATGAAGCGGGTTTATAAACCTGGCCCTAATAATCCATTGGGTGTAAGAGCACTGAATCTTGGTGGTACGCCAACGCTTCGTATTCATGGTACAAATCAGCCTTGGACGATTGGCACCGCCGCATCACATGGTTGTTATCGCATGCGTAATGTTGATGTGATCGACCTTTATAACCGTGTTAAAGTGGGCACAAGGGTAGTTGTTCAAAGCTAAATAGTTTTCAAATGATGAGAAACCGTAAATAAAAGTAATGCTTTATTTGCGGTTTTTTATTGTTTAATTGGTGTTTTGGCAGCTTCAAATTGCGTTAAAAAATTCTCAAGATTTTCACCGGGTAATATTGCGCCAGTTTGTTTGTAGCGAATAATGCCTTGGTTATCGACGATGAATGTTTCGGGTATTTTATGCACCCCAAGGTCAATATGAATGCGATTTTTTGGGTCAATGCCAATTGCCTCATAGACATTGCCATATTTACTCAAGAATTTTAAAGCATTTTCAGTTGTGTCTTTATAACTGATGCCATAAACTTTTATCCCCATTTGCTGCAATTGTTTCAATTGTGGGTGTTCTTGGCGACAAGGCACGCACCATGATGCCCAAAAATTAATGAGCTTTGGTTGCTGATCACCTATAAAGTCAGTTGATTTAAAGCTTGGGTTATCACCTTGTTTATTCAGTTCAAACTCTGGCAATGGTTTTGCAATTAAAACCGACGGAATAAAAGACGGGTCTTCGCCCGCTAAACGATATATAAATGTAGCAATTAATGCTATAAACACAATAATTGGTATAAGCCGCCAACTTTTTAAGACTGATTTATTTTTCAAATTTCTGCTCTAAACTTTTTAAACGACGATATTGCTTTTTACTATTCATATAAGTGTAAAGGCATATGCCAACAATTCCAATGGCTGATGTCACATAACATGCTGTGACATAATGTTGAAATTCACTAAAGTTTAAAAAATCCATCATTGATCCTTATGGTTTAAAGCAGCATCGGTTGATTGATTAACTTGTTGGATATTTTGTTGCAAAACCCGCATCTCAAATGCTCTGGCGCGTCGGCGGTTAATCTCGGTTCGCACGGATATAAATAACAGGCAAACGAATAAAAATGTGTAGGCAGCAAACATAATTAATAGGGCAATTAACATGCTGCTATGGATTGATGAGCCGCCAGTTTTAATTAAACTTGCGGGTTGGTGTAAAGTGTTCCACCAGTCGACAGAAAATTTAATAATAGGAATGTTTACCAAGCCAACTGCTACCAAAATGGTTGCAATGCGGGCGGCTTTGACTTGATCTTCGATCACTTGCCAAATGGCAATATAGCCAAGATATATAATGAATAAAACCAATAACGAGGTTAGTCTTGCATCCCAAACCCACCATGTGCCCCAAGCGGGCTTACCCCACATCATGCCGGTTAATAAGGTGAGCGCGGTAAACACTGCGCCAATGGGGGCTGCATTTTTTGCGGCCATATCGGCCAAGGGGTGGCGCCAAATAAAGCCAGTAAAATTAGCCAGTGCCATAAAAACATAAATGCCTTGGGCTAAATAAGCCGCTGGCGCATGAATGTATAATATGCGGCTAAGTGGGCCTTGCAAATAATCCTCAGGGGCATTCCAAACCATATACATGCCAGTGATTAGCAAGCTTAAGGTGATGGCCATTAAATATGGTAATAAAATGGATGAGAAGCGCATGAATTTAGTTGGATTGGCAAGCCCGAACATAGTTTTTCTCTTTAAGATTGTTTTCAGTGGTTATAGATTAAGTGGTTATAAGGCATGGGGTGGTTTTGGCAAATGAAAATTTCCATCCTATTGTTATAAATTGGCCTTTATCGCTTGAGCTGCTGCAAATGGTGCAACTAACAGTGAAATTAAGGTAATGGCGATTAAAATGGTTAGAGATGCATAAGGTTTTTCCACCTCAAATGTAAGGTCGTTGGTGGCGCTTACTCCAAATATTAAAGTGGGTATATATAAAGGCAAAATTAGCAGTGATATAATTTGGTTGGCACGCCTGATGGCAACTAAAATTGATGCGCCTATCGTGGCTAAAGCACAGAGGCCCAGTGAGCCAATGAACATGCATAATATCATCGGCATTAAACCGCCTAAGGGTAAATTTAGCATGATGGCTAAAACTGGGGTTATGAGCAATAATGGCATGGCGATGGCAATCCAATGGGCAATTAATTTGGTTAATATGACCAGTTCAGGCAGTGGGCCTGCGGTTATTAATAGGGTTAAACTGCCATCTTCCAAATCATCGGCAAAAATTCGCTCGGCACTGAGCAAAATTGCTAATAATAAAATAACCCAAAGAATGCCGATTGAAATTCGCGCTAGTAAATTTAGGTCTGGCCCCACTGCAAAGGGAAATAAAATGACCACAACGAGATAAAAGCCGATGGCTTGACCAGCACCGCCACCTGAGCGAAAAAACAAAGTCATGTCACGTTTTAATAAGGCATATAATGACTTCATAGGTTTTGCTCTTCTAATAAATAATCGTCGTTAAATAAATATTTCCCGCCATCTAGGCTTAATATTTGGTCGAATTCTACGCCAAGAGGAATATGTGATGATGCAATTAATATGCCGCCAGCCTTTAAATGGTTTTGCATTAATATAGTGAGCAGTTTTTGACCCTCTGCATCGAGCGATACGCTGGGTTCATCTAGCAGCCATAATGGGTGAGAAATGGTTAGTAATTTAGCCAACATTAGGCGCTTTTTTTGCCCTGCTGAAAGCCTGGCTGCAAGAATATGTGGCATGGGGGCAAGGCCAACGGTGCTGAGCGCTTGATCTAGCTTTGAAATTTCGCCACCTAGAAACTCTGTCCAAAATTTGAGGTTTTCATAAACGGTTAAGTTGGCTTTTAGGCTGTTTTGATGGCTGATAAAATGCGAAATGCCGAACACGCCATCGATACGTGGCTCTGGCGATGCTGCCATAATAATCTCTAGCTTGCCGGTCTCAATTTTTTCAGCACCCGCCAGCATATGCAATAAAGTGGTTTTGCCACTGCCATTAGGGCCTTGCAATAATAAACATTGACCAGAGCTTAGCTCAAAGCCAATATTTTCAAATAATTGTCGCTCGCCTTTTTGGGCAGCTAGCTGTTGGGCCGATATTTTGTTGATTTTCATAAGGCAATATTAGCAAAAATATAGCCAATTAAAAGCTGAAAAATAACTTTTATAAGGTATAACTTACTAAAAATAGGCCATAATTTAACAAAAACTCATGCAAAATCGAAAAAAATGGGTGTTAAGACCTGTGTAGGACTAGAATATAGTTTAAAATGATTCTATAAGTGCCGTGTGATTCCAAATAATCGTGGCGCTGCTCCCCATTTAGAACAAGCTCATTGAGCATTCTTTATTTCGTAGGCCACCAAAATAAGAGGGTTCTACTCTATGAAAACACCCCTAACTTCAATTGATAGTTTTAATTGCCGCCGCGAACTCAAGGTTGGTGATAAAACATATATTTATTTTGATTTAAAAGAAGCCGAAAAAAATGGCCTCGCTGGCATTTCTCAAATGCCCAACTCTCTGAAAGTGGTTTTAGAAAACTTATTGCGTTTTGAAGATAACCGAAGCGTTACTAAAGATGATATTATTGCCGTGGCAAAATGGGTGGAAGATGCTCATAGTGACGCTGAAATTGCTTACCGCCCAGCACGGGTACTGATGCAAGATTTCACAGGTGTGCCTGCGGTGGTCGATTTGGCAACCATGCGCGCTGCGATGGAAAAAATTGGTGAAGACCCAAAGAAAATTAACCCACAAGTCCCTGTTGATCTAGTGATTGACCATAGTGTGATGGTGGATAATTTTGGCACCCCAACAGCATTTGAAGAAAATGTTGAAATGGAATATATCCGCAATAAAGAGCGTTATGAGTTTTTGCGCTGGGGCGGTATGGCGTTTGACAATTTCCGTGTTGTGCCTCCTGGAACAGGCATTTGCCATCAGGTTAACTTGGAATATCTAGCTCAAAGTGTTTGGACGCGTGAGCAAACGCTTGATGGTAAAGCAGTTGAAGTGGCTTATCCTGATACGTTGGTTGGCACAGATAGTCATACTACCATGGTTAACGGTATGGCCGTACTTGGTTGGGGTGTTGGCGGTATTGAAGCTGAAAGCTCGATGCTTGGTCAGCCAATCTCTATGCTTGTGCCAGATGTTGTTGGCTTTAAACTAACGGGTGAAATGCCTGAAGGCACAACGGCAACGGATATGGTTTTAACCATTGTTGAAATGTTGCGTGCTCATGGTGTGGTTGGTAAATTTGTTGAATTTTTTGGCCCTGGTTTGGATGATTTAACTTTAGAAGACCAAGCTACTATTGCTAATATGGCACCTGAATATGGCGCGACATGTGGGTTTTTCCCCGTTGATAGCGATACATTAAAATTCTTACACCATACCGGTCGTGATGAAGAACGTATTGCATTGGTTGAAGCTTATTCAAAAGCTCAAGGCATGTTCCGTGATGAAAATACAATTGAGCCTAAATTTACGGCTGCATTGCATTTAGAACTAAGCGAGCTTGTGCCTTGTATTTCTGGCCCTAAACGCCCGCAAGATCGCATTAAACTTGATGCGGCCGCGCAAGCATTCCCTAAAATTATGGCCGATGAATTTAAGCTTGCTGGTCAAGAAAATAAGCGTGTTGCTGTTGAAGGTAAGGATCATGATTTAGGCAATGGTGATATTGTTGTGGCGGCGATTACTTCCTGTACCAATACTTCTAACCCTTCTGTGTTGATTGCAGCGGGTTTGGTGGCTAAAAAATGTAATGAACTTGGTATTAAGCCAAAGCCTTGGGTTAAAACATCCCTTGCCCCTGGCTCACAAGTTGTGACAGATTATCTAGAAATGGCACAATTGCAAAATGAGCTGGATGACCAAGGTTTTAACTTGGTTGGGTATGGTTGTACCACTTGTATTGGCAATTCTGGGCCAATTGACCCTGTATTTTCTAAAACCATTGCAGAAAATGATTTGGTAGCATGTAGTGTGTTGTCAGGTAACCGTAACTTTGAAGGGCGTATTTCACCAGATGTACGCGCTAACTTCTTGGCATCACCGCCATTGGTTGTGGCTTATTCTATCGCAGGTAATTTGAATGTTGACCTTAGCAAAGATGTGCTAGCGGTCGATAAAGACGGTAATGATGTTTATTTAAAAGACATTTGGCCTTCTAACAAAGAAATTGCTGAAATTGTTGAAAAATGCATCACTCGCGAAATGTTTGTTAAACGTTATGCCGATGTGTTTAAAGGTGACAAGCACTGGCAAGCGATTGAAGTTGAAGGTGGTTTGACATATAACTGGGATGAAAGCTCCACTTATATTAAACATCCACCCTATTTTGAAGGCATGGGCGCAGAACCTACGCCATTAGCACCAATTCAAGGTGCGCGGGTGATGGCGTTATTGGGCGATAGTGTAACAACTGACCATATTTCACCAGCAGGTCAATTTAAACCTGACCATCCTGCTGGTCAGTATTTGGTAGAGCGGCAAGTTGCACCAAAAGATTTTAACTCTTATGGCTCGCGGCGTGGCAACCATGAAGTGATGATGCGCGGTACATTTGCTAATATCCGTGTTAAAAATGCAATGATCCCTGGTTCTGAGGGTGGTGTTACGCGCCATTACCCATCGGGTGATGACATGTGGATTTATGATGCTGCAGAGCGTTACAAAGCCGAAGGCGTGCCATTAATTGTGTTTGGTCAAAAAGAATATGGCACAGGTTCAAGCCGTGATTGGGCAGCTAAGGGTACAAACCTGCTTGGTGTTCGTGGCGTTGTGACTGAAAGTTTTGAGCGGATTCATCGATCAAACCTAGTTGGTATGGGCGTGCTGCCATTACAACTCGAAGAAGGCACATCATGGTCAAGCCTTGGTATTAAGGGTGATGAGGTGATTAATGTGAACGGTATTGATAAACTTTCACCACTTTGTAAGCTAAGCTTGAGCATTACATATGGCAATGGCGATGTGAAGGAAGTGCCTGTTCTTTGCCGCATTGATACGCTTGATGAACTGGATTATGTACAGAATGGTGGCATTTTACAATATGTGCTGCGTGATCTTGCAAAATAGTTTTATTGACATTAAAGTTTTATTGACATTAAATATTTTGAAACCACCTCTTTTGAGGTGGTTTTTTATTGTCCTCCCCTCCAAATAAAATGTTTAAGTGTTTAGCTTTAAATATATGAAATGGCACAGGTTTAACCATATCACCAAATAGTGAGCTATTTTTATTGGTTGTGATTGGCTTTATACGCGCAAATCAATTATATTGGTTGAGGGGGAATTGTTTTGGGTTATATTTGAATGTATAAATCGGTATTATTTATAATAAAACTAGCAAGCTTAGCAGCTGTTACGACCATTACGCCAGTGTTAGCTGATGGTAACTTTAAGTTTAAACAGGTGAATGGCGTTGTTGAGTTATTCACCTCGCAAGGCTGCTCGTCTTGCCCACCTGCTGATGCTTATATTGGCAAATTAAAAACTAAATTTAGCGATAAATTGGTGCTTACTTACGCTGTTAGCATCTGGGACTATTTGGGGTGGAAGGATAAATTTGCCAATCAAAAAAACACCTTACGCCAACGTTCTTATAACCATTATATTGGGCTAAATAGTGTTTATACACCGCAATTTGTTGTTGATGGGATGGTTAGCGCCATGGGTAAAATCGGCGTTGATAAACATAATATCGTTAAGAAGCTGAGCCGTTCGCATTTAAAATTAAAAAATGTTAAGGTGCCAATGTCGATTGTCGAAGACAATATGAAACTTAAGATTAAAATCGCTGATGCCCCAAAAGACTTGTTAAAATTTCAAAAGTCTGGTCAGCCATTGGATGCCACATTATGGTTGGTTAAATATAAAACGCTTGCAAAAGTAGATATCAAGTCTGGTGAAAATTCAGGCCGAGCAGTTGGTTATAATAATGTGGTTGGTGATTTTATGCCGCTGGGCATGTGGGAAGGTAAACCACAAGAATTTACCATTTCTTTCCGTGACTTAAAAGGCATGGTTGGTAATTTAAAAACCAATAAATTTGCATTTTTGTTGCAATTAGATGGTGTTGGCGCAATTGTTTCGGCCATAAAAGTAAATTAAGTAAAATATTAAACACCACCCAAAATATTCAGGTGGTGTTTTTCTGTGTAAATTGATTAACACTTATTGTTTGGCAATGAATGCACCAACGCCACGATAATTTTTAGGACCTGTTGATTTTAAGGAGATTGTGCCACCGACTTCAGAAGCTCCTGCGCCATAAAAATGGCCTTTTAAATCGCCGTAAATTGCTTGGCCTAAATAATTTTCAAGCGTTTTGTCAGAGTGTAAGTTTGCGCTAAACCCGTTGCCCGTTCCGAGTGTATTTATGACGCCTTGATGATTGTTTATGATGTTTGCGGTTTTAATTTCAATTTGTCCAGGGACATTCTCGGTTGGAGACATGATTTTTGTAATAGCGCCGCCGACCTTCCCTGTTGCAAAATTTGCATCCAAATTTATATCAGATCGATAGGTATCTCTATCATCTTGTTCATTGCCAGGCATGATGGAAATAACAGCGATGCCTTTATATTTTGCTTCCCCAACAATCGGCATATGCATATTCACCGTATCGACGCCATAACTGCCATATTTTATTCGAGAATGATTTTTAGCTTTCTCTGAACTAATAATAATATCGCCATAGGCATATGGCGTTGGGTAAAGTTTAGAATAAAGCATATACAAGTTTTTGTTGCCGCCTTTATCAGTGGTATACATGCCGGCTAAACCATCTTTGTCAGTTTCGCTAAAAAGGTGGTTTCCGTGAAGTTGTAAGGCAAAGTCAGAGGCTCCAGCAATATGGCTATATTTTGTAGTGCCTGTTAAAGTGGTGACATTAATAGCGCCAGCTTGGTTTGTGTGAGGCCATTCAACCATTGCGGAGCTTCCCTTTAAGACCATTTTTGCGGCAAGGGCTTCTTTAATGGTTGGTTGTGCCCCTTTTGGGCTTTTAACCGCGCCCAATGGCGGTGCGGAAATTGCGGTTAGAGCTAAAACGCCTGGGTTAACCTCGCCTAACTCTGTACCTGTTGTAGTGATTAGATTTGCTAGACCGCAACCAGACAGAGTGACGGATAAAGCACAAAGGCTTGTGACTTTAAAAAGTGACTTTTTCATTTAATTCTCCCAATATGATTTTAGCGACTGATTGCAGTTTTGTGATTATGCTGAAATGTTGTTTGAAGGTTAGCCATCTTTGATTGATGCGTATACATAAAATAAATTACAGTCTGTATAAGTTAAGCTTTTATTAACCTATGCTGATTGCAATTTAATCAATTATTCACCATAAGGCGCATGCTCGCAAGCTGAGGAGTTTTTAGCCATATATTTGGAGTGCTTGCTAGCAAGAAAGAAAGCTGATTGACAGGTGTCAACCAGCTTTTTTTGGGGGTAAGGGTGTTTTGCCGCCACCTATCTATAAAAGTAGGAAGGATTGGTGTCATCTATATACGGGGGATAGACGACACCAAATCCAGAGGCAACAATAAGAATATAAGAATAGATCGTGACGATTCAAGGACGTAATTGTGACAAAATTGTGATTTGTTTTTGCCTGATATTACATTTGTAAGAAGGATAAACGAGCATTATTGATTTATCGCAATTTTATGTTACCCTTGGATTATGAAATTAAAAAATAATTACCTGAGTTTTCATCGCCTTGAGTTAAATATAATCTCAGGTGTTTATGGGCGCGGTGTTGCAGCTGGCGTTTGGCGTGATTATGCGATAGATATTGGCAATGGTGTGGCTACATTCTCCATCTATCGTAATGCCAGTGAGTGCCCAGCCTATCAAGTAATAAAAGACCCATCCATGCGCAACAAACAAGGCCAATTTAGGGTGGTTGGGCAAAATGGCCAGATTTTAAAACGCGGTCATGACCTAACTCAAATACTGAAGGTTTTGGATAAGTTTAAAACCCACCTTTCAATTGTTAAATGATTTTACTTGCATAAACACCGTTAAAGTGGCTAGTTGAAATTCTATTATGGAGTTTTTATGTTAAACCAAATCCGCGCCGTATTATCACTATTGTCCAGCGCAGGCATTTTGAAATTTGCAGGTGGTTTGCAGGGGTTGCTAATTTATATTCGTGCAGGCTATGAAGAATTTAGCAGTTATGAAATTTCATTAATCGGTGTTGGTTGGGCAATTGGTTTTATTGCGGGTTCTTTATACATTCCACATGTGGTTAAACGGGTAGGGCATATCCGCACCTATAGCGTTATGGCGGCTTTTGGGGCGATTGCAATTTTACTAAATCTACTCATCATTACGCCTTATGCATGGGCAATTTTGCGCGGTGTATCGGGGTTTTGTTTTGCAGGTGCCTTTATGATTACTGAAAGTTGGTTAAATGAGAAGGCTACCAATAAAACCCGTGGTTCTATATTCTCGACCTATATGATTATCTCATTGGCTGCTACAATGTTTGGGTTTTTACTGATCTCAATTATTGACCCGCATGATGACCAGTTGTTTTTAATTGGTGCGATATTATTCTGTTTGGCATTGGTTCCGACCGCACTTTCGCGCATTCCTCAGCCTAAACCATTGGCCAACCCAAAGCTGGATTTAAAAGCGATATTTGTTATGTCACCCGTGGCGGCAATTGGCTGTTTTTTAGTGGGGATCGGCAATGGTGCTTTTGGCGGCATGTCGGCGCTTTATGGACAAAAAATCGGCCTATCGACCGAAATGATCGCCTATTTTATGATGTTTGCTATGTTTGCTTCTATGTTTAGCCAAAAGCCTTTTGGTAGGCTTTCTGACCGCATGGACAGACGGTTTGTTATTGCTGGTGTGGCATTGGGTGCTGCTGTTTGCGCGATTGTTATTTATATTTTGGATAGCCGCGATGATATTGTGGTGTTGGGACTAATTGGCCTTTATGGCGGGTTTCTATATGCGCAATATCCAATGCTGGTTGCCCATGCCAATGACCACGCAAAGCCAGGCAGTTTGGTGGTGGTGGCAGGGGGCTTGTTGCTACTTTATGGCATTGGTACTATCTTTGGGCCAATTGTCGCAGCGCTTTATATGAACCAATTTGGGCCAGTTGGTTTGTTTTTATTCAACGCAATGATCCATAGTATGCTGGGCATTTATACGATATTCAGGCTGTTTAGGCGTGAGGCCATTCCTGTAGCACAACGCCGCAAGTTCCGCGGAATGTTATTAGGGCGCAATAGCACACCACAAAGCGCGGCACTTATGCCAAAATCTAAACCAATATATGATGATATTCAGTAAGAATTGTTTAAAAATAAAAAGCCCCCGCAATAGTATTTTGCAAGGGCTTTCACCATTTAAGGCAGTGACATTATTTAATCAAGTTGTGTGGAGAAGATTAATCGCTGCTCATAAAACCTAATAGATTTAAAATATGGATGAATAGAGTGATGAAACTACCATAAAGCATGAAAGCACCAAAAATAGCTTTTTCGCCCATATTACCACCTTGATAATACATTTTCTTGATCATTTGCGTTTCATAAGCAGTGATGCCTGAAATAAGCACAATTACACCTGCTGAAATAAAGGCAGAGAATAAACCAGATTGGAAGAAGAATAGGTTTAAGAACGATACTGCGATCACACCAATAAAAGCCATGGTGAAGAATGTACCAAAGGCAGAAAGGTTTTTCTTAGTGGTATAACCAAACAAGCTCATGCCAGCAAAAGCGACAACCGTATAGCTAAGTGCTTCAATAATTAACTGCGGGTTTGTACCAAGATAATAGGCAACCATTGGCGAAATCATCGCACCCCAAAGGGCTGCATAAAGCCAAAAAGCGCCATGGGCTAAAAATTTATTACCAGAGAAAATTAATTTTGGTGAGAACCAACCAAGACCGATAACACCTGCGAATAATACCCACTTCATTGGGCCCATCGCGATGCTTTGCATCAATTCTGGATTTTTAGACATGTAAAGTACAATTAATGCGGTAAAGGCAATGCCCAACCCCATGTAATTATAGACTTTAAGCATGTAAGAACGTAAGCCTTGGTCTAACTGTTCACGGTCTACACTTGATGAAAAACCAGGGTTATTTTGGTTAAAATTTGACATTTTATGTCCTTTCAATAGTCATTTGGTTACAATATGGGCATTTTGGCAGGGTTTTGCAAGGTAAACCGTGTTTTTAATTTCAAAAAACCGTGATTTATGACTAATTATTTTGCAAAAATTGACCAGCTTTTTTACCTAAAATCCGCCATGTGCCAAATAGGCCCAATATCAGCACCGATATGGTGCCTAAAACCAACGTCCAAATGGCCCGCGACCAGATAAACTCTGATGGAATTTGCATATAACCTAATATGGTATTGGCTGCAATGCCGCCTAGACCTAACGCGATTAGTGAGGCTAAAATGCCTAAAATGCTAAATTCGGCAACTAAAATGGTGAGCAGCCGACCGCGGGTTGTGCCCAAGGCTTTTAGTATCACCATATCATAAGTTCGAGCGCGGTTACCAGCTGCAATGGCGCCACCTAAAACCAAAAACCCAGTGATTAAAGTTAAGCCGCCAGCCAGTCGAATAACAGTGGTTAATTGTGAGGTGAGGTTGAAGGCTACTTCAAGAGCGCTACGCATGGCAATGGTAGTAACGGTTGGAAAGTTTTTAACCAATTGTTTCTGAATGGCGCTTTCTTCGGCAATGGTTGCGCTGTTTTTTAAGGTAATGGTTGCCATATGTACATGGGGGGCATTGCGCAACGTATTGGGCGAGAATACCATTACAAAATTAATGCCCAAACCTTGCCACTCTACTTTACGTAAGCTGGCAATCTTTGCTCTAATTTCACGGCCAAATAAGTTGATGCTCATATAATCACCAATTTTTAAATTAAAGGCATGGGCTGTTTCCTCGACGATTGAAACCAAATTTTCACCATCATAATTTTTTGGCCACCATTTGCCTTCTACCAATTTACTATTATCTGGCAAGGATTCTGAATAGGTAAGGCCACGGCTACCATTGGTTACCCAAGCTTGGTTTTCGGGTATTTTTATTTTACTCACATCAACATCGCGTAATTTAATAATCTTACCGCGCATTAGTGGCACTGTTTCAATGGTATCAATATGTTGATTTTTATTTAACATGGTTTTAAGCGGTTTGACTTCATCCTTTTTTATGTCGATTAAAAAGAAAGCAGGGGCGCGGTCGGGTAGATCCTCATTTAACTGACGGGCAATATTGCCTTCAACCATGCTAAGGGTAACCAGTAAAGTTAGGCCTAAGCCGAGCGAGATAATAATGGTAGTAAGTGGGCTTTGTGGCCTTGCCATATTACTAATTGCTAAGCGTAATTCTGGACGGCTAAAGCGTGGCATGATGCGCATTAGGTAATTAATAGCCAAACCTAAAAAGCGTAAAAATACAAATGTTGCAAAAATTGCTGCAATGAACCATTGGGCAATTTGGCTATAATTGGCCAATGCCAACGCCCGCCATACCAGCAAAGCCAAACTGATGATAATCGGTATAATAAACATCAGTGATAAGCGCATGTTATGCGGCTCTATATGCGCACGATAAAGCGAGCGAGGGGAAATTTTATAAACCGCTGCAAGAGGTATCAATGAGAATAAAAATGATATTAATGCACCAAAGATTGCGGCATCCAATAGCGGCATAAAATAAATGTTGGCCTCAAGTGGTAGTGGCAACATGTCTTGCAGCAATGAAATGGTTAGATAGGGAATTGCAGCACCAAATATGATGCCCATAACAATACCAAATAATGTGATCATCATAATTTGGATGCCATAAAGCTTGAAAATAATGCCATCAGTTGCGCCTAAGCTTTTAAATGTGGCAATTGATGTGCGCTTGGCTTCTATATAGAGCTTTACGCTATTGGCAATGCCAACCCCGCCAACCACCAATATGGTTAGGCTGATCAAACTAAGGAATGTGGTTAACCGCTCAGTCATGGTTCGCAGATTTGGTGCTGCGTTGGATTTATCCATGACTTTGCCAACAAAATCAGGAAAACCCTGCTTTAACTTGGTTCTAAAATTTTCGATGGCGGTTTCGGAACGGTCATCAAGAATGACCTTATAATATTGATCAAAGATGGAGCCAGTTTGAATTAGATTAGAACGAAGCATCGCTTCGCGGCTTAAAATGATGCGTGGGCCGAAAGTGAAAGGCGCCGAAACTCGGTCAGGTTCATTTTTTATAACACCTCTAATTTCAAATATTGCTTGCCCAAATTTAATCTGATCGCCTTCGGATAGCTCTAAGCGAAACAGTAAGGCTTGGTCAACAAATAAACCAAAAAACGCATTCGTTTTTGCCAGTATTTTTTGGCTTTGTGCTGATGACAACTTGTTTAACTGGCCTTTAATTTCAATGTCTAGGGTTGAAATTAAAGGGTAACTTTTATCTACGCTTTTAGCATCCACTAAAATTGCATTGTCTAGGTTGTTTTTGGCTCGTGCCATGCCTCGAAAATGCGTAACTTGTGTCATTTGGCCATTGCTATTTAAATAGTCACTCAGTTTTTGGTTGGCAAAATGATTATTCAGTCTCAGGTCAACATCGCCGCCCAATAAGGTTAGCCCGCTTTCGTTTAAACCTTTACTTAGGCTGGCTGAAAATGAACCAACCAAAGCAATGGCAAAAACACCTAAAAAAATGGCGATTAAAAATATGCCAAATCCGCGTATGCCGCCTCCAATGCCACCATTTTTAAAATTCGAGGCAATCTCTGTTTTTGCCCATTTAAAGGCTAAACCATTGCTGCTTGGTGATTTATTATTGGTTGTTTCACTCATTTTGAAGCCTATATTTTATCTTGTGAAAGTAGCACACCATTTTCGAGTTTTAAAATTCGATCGGCATTTTGTGCGAGCAATAAATCATGGGTGATTAAAATTAGCGTTCTATTTTCTTGCTTATTAAGACTAAATAACAGCTCTGCAATTTCATGGCCCGTATTTTCATCCAAATTACCTGTTGGCTCATCGGCTAAAATCAGTTTAGCATTGGCCGCTAAAGCCCGGGCAATGGCGACCCTTTGTTGTTCACCACCTGATAATTGCGCTGGGTAATGGGTGCCGCGTTGTTCTAGCCCAACTTTTTTAAGCCAGTCAGCTGCTTGTGGGGTGGCATCTTTATGGCCTTGCAGCTCTAGTGGAATGGCAACATTTTCAAGTGCCGTCATGGTTGGTATTAGATGAAAATTTTGAAAAATGATGCCAATATTATCCTTGCGAAATAAAGCAAACGCATCTTCTGAAAATTTACTGACATCTTTTGACAATAGTCTTAAGCTGCCTGAGCTAATCTCTTCTAAACCTGCAAGTAGCATTAAAATGGATGACTTGCCGCTGCCAGATGGGCCGATGATGGCAATGCTTTCGCCTTCTTTAACATAGAGGGCCAGGTTTTTCAGCACTTCGACATTGCCTGCTTCTGAGCTATAAGTTAAACATAGATTTTCTGCAGAAATAATGGGCTGTTTTATATTGGTCATTCATCACTCTTTTTAATTGAATCGAAAACTTGGTCAATGTCTTGATTAGTGTCAAGTGCGACCTTATATTAAGTCGCAACCATATATTAGGTCTAGATTTTTTGTAATTTCTACTGTTTGCAAGATATAATGGGGTGGTATGGATTTTTCAAGGGCGTTGGTTGGATTTTCCTTAAACAAGTTGGGTGATAAAAAAATGAGCTTTCAATCTTTATTTCGGCAAATGTCTTTTGTGGTAGCTTTAGGTGTTTATTTGTTGATGTTTGGCTTTGCAGCGGCAGAAAATAACAACCCAAAATTATTTATTTTGGGCGACAGTCTTGTGGCAGGCTATGGACTGGAGGATTTGAATAATAGCTTCCCCAATCAATTGGCACAAAAATTTAATGATTTAAATATTAATATTGAGGTAATGGGTGCTGGGGTTTCTGGTGATACCAGCACGGCAGCCAATGAGCGACTGTTGTGGGCATTGGGTGATGCGAAGGCGGACCAAGTAAAATACGCGCTGATTGAACTGGGTGCTAATGATGCCTTTCGCGGTATTGCGCCAAAAGAAACTAAGGCCGCGTTGCAGCAGATTATTGACAAGTTAAAAGCCCAAAATGTAAAAATATTACTTGCAGGCATGCTTGCGCCGCCTAATATGGGTCGTGAATATGAGGAAAGCTTTGCAAAATTATTTACACAGCTGGTAAAAGAAAATAACATTGCCTTTTATCCATTCTTTTTAGATGGGGTGGCTGGGAATATGAAATTAAACCAGCCTGATGGCATTCATCCAACGAAAGAAGGTGTTGCTGTGGTTGTGAAGAATATTATGCCAAGCATATTAGAATTATTGAAAAACGAAAAAGGGAATTAAATGGAATATAGAAAATTAGGCCGCACTGATTTAAAGGTTAGCGCTATTTGCCTTGGCACGATGACTTGGGGTGAGCAAAATACAGAAGCTGAAGGTTTTGAGCAGATGGATTACGCGCTTGAGCGCGGCGTGAATTTTTTTGATACAGCAGAGCTTTATGCCGTGCCGCCAAAAGCAGAAACCCAAGGCTTTACAGAAACGATTATTGGCAATTATTTCAAAACCCGCAAAAATCGTGACAAAGTAATTTTGGCAACAAAAGTTGCGGGGCGCTCTAACATGAATTGGTTTCGTAATTCAGGTGAGAATACTGAGCTTAACCGTAGTAATATTGAAGAAGCGGTTAATGCTTCACTGAGCCGCTTGCAAACTGACTATATCGACCTATATCAATTGCATTGGCCAGATCGTCCAGTCAATGCTTTTGGTAGCCAAGTTTATAAGCAACAAGGTGATGAGATAAACAGCATTGAAGAAATTCTCGAAGTGTTGCAAGATTTGGTTAAGGCAGGTAAAATTAGGCATGTTGGCCTTTCTAATGAGAATCCGTGGGGGACATCAGAATTTATCCGTTTGTCCAATCAAAAGGGCTTGCCACGGATGCAAAGCATTCAAAATGCTTATAATCTGCTTAACCGCGTTTTTGAATATGGGCTTGCAGAATTCTCACATCGTGAAGACATTGGACTGTTGGCTTACTCGCCATTGGCCCAAGGCATGCTGAGCGGAAAATATTTAAATGGCGCAAAGCCCGCTGGTACCCGCGGCGTGTTATTTGGTCGTTTAGAGCGCTACCAAACACCAAATGCCGAAGTCGCAATAGAAAAATATGTGCAAATTGCCAAAGATTTTGACCTAGACCCAACCCAAATGGCCAACCAATTTGTAACCACAAGAGAATTTGTAACCGCAAACATCATAGGCGCAACCTCAATGCCCCAGCTAAAAACCGCAATCGACTCAACCGAAATTAAGTTAACAGATGAAATTTTGGCTGCCATTGAGGAAGTGCATCTATGGCATACCAACCCTTGCCCATAAAACTTGTAAATTTCGTCGATCTTAGGCGTTGCTGGTGGCTCGTGGACTTGTTGTCCACTTCTCCACCAGCGCCTATAATAAAACGCCACCTTGAATTAACTAGGTGACGTTTATTATTTTGGTGGTTTGGCTTTAGGCAGTCAATATTTTATTTATAAACTCATCAACTTGAGTGTTTAGCTCGTTGGTTTGTGAGAATAATAAATCTGTTGCATTGCTCATTTCTGAAGCGGATTGATTGGCCTTTTCGGCGCGAGAGGTTACCGTTGCCATATTTTCAGAAACCAGCATGGTCTCATTAGATGCTTCTTGAATATTTTCTGAAATTAAATTTGTAGCGCTTCCTTGTTCTTCAACCGCTGCTGATATTGCGGTTGTAATATCGTTGACTTTATTCATGGTCTTAGTGATTTCGCCAATCGCTAAAACTGTTTCATCGGTTGATGTTTGAATGCCGCTAATATGGCTGCTAATTTCTTCCGTTGCTTTGGCGGTTTGGTTGGCTAAGGCTTTAACTTCCGTTGCCACAACCGCAAAGCCTTTGCCGGCATCACCCGCTCTGGCTGCTTCAATAGTTGCATTCAATGCTAGTAGATTGGTTTGCTCGGCGATGGTTTGAATGAGGCTTATCACATCGCCAATATTGGTTGCGGCGGTGGATAGTTGACCCACCTTATTATTGGTGGTGTTTGCCCCTTGCATGGCTTCTGCTACAATGTCTCGGCTTTGGTGCACTTGGCGGCTAATTTCAATGATTGATGATGAAAGCTCTTCGGCTGCTGCGGCAACTGTTTGAACATTCATAGACGCGCGTTCAGCTGCGGTTTTTGCGATGCTTGATTGTTCGGTACTTTGTACACTATCTTCAATTAAGCCATTGGCGCTTTGGTTCATTTCGCCGCAACTATCACTGACATTGCTAATAAAGCCAACAATATTTTTTTGAAAGCTTGAGGCAAATTCTTTACGTTCTTGTTCAGAACGTATTTTCATTTGCTGCTCATTGTTTTTTTGTTGACCTTCTAATTTTATATTCTCGAGCGCATTTCTTTTAAACACTAAAACGGCTCGTGCCATGTCGCCAATCTCGTCTGAGCGGCGGCTGCCTTTAACATTGGTTTCTAAAGCACCATTAGATATAGCAGACATAACATTGGTTAAAGTTGAAATTGGCTTAGTAATAGAACGAGATATCAACAAACCAACAATACCAACAGCGCCTAATATTGCCAATACAGCCAACATCATAAAGTTACGTGCAGTGCTTAACGGTGCATATACCTCTGCTAAGCCTTGAACGCCAACCAAAGTCCAGATTGATCCATGAAAATTAAGATCAGTCACTGCCATAATAACATCTTGGTTGTTGTAGAATTCATTTTGACTGATGTTGATGCCTTTTTCACTAGAAATTGCTAATAGTGGCGCGTCTATTTTTGTTTCTAAAATTTTAAAATCTTTATTAATTTCAGAATCGCTGCGCATTAAAGCATCTTGGCCAACAATAAAGGTTTCGCCAGTAATACCTAAATTACCGCGAGATTTCATAATGTTATTTAAATTATTAATTGGCATTTGAAATGCAAGGACACCAATGCGTTTGCCCGCTTCGTCAAAAATGGGTTCGGCGATAAAGCTTGCTGCTGCACCATTGCTTGGTGAATAGGGTTTAAAATCATCAAAAGTGACTTGGCCTTGGTTAAGCTTTAATGCCGCATTAAAGACGGTACCCAAACCTGTTTTAGCATATTTTCCAGATGCTAGATTTGTAGCATAATCCAACTCTTTAAAGACTGTATATATAAGGTCGCCATTCAAATTGAACAGAAAAATATCATAATAGCCGCGTTCTTGCAAAAAATTGCGTATGGATGGGTGATATTTTTTATGAGCAGCATTGTAACTATTTTCGGCTGTTGCAAAATCAAGTTTTTCTTTTTCTCCAAGCTTATTTGGGTTGTCGTTAATATAGGCTTTTTGTAGTGTATTTTCTTGGTTTTTACCAAGTTCAGACCATGCTGTATTAAACGCTAGCAGCGCCTCACGAATTGTTTGGTTTTTTGCATTTTGGCGCAAGTCATTTTCAATTTCAGCCAAATAACTTTTTAAGCGAAGTTTTTGATTCTCAAGAATGATGTTCATTCGACTATCAACATTTTGTTTGATTGTGTCAGCTGTTTGTTGATATCCAATATAGCCAATACTTAATGCTGCAAGTGCCGCAGCGAAAATTATTGTTGTCGGAAATTTGATCGAAATTTTTATATTTTTCTTTCGTTCAGCATCACTTGCCTTCGTCATATAGTCACCTATCTATTAGTCATTTATCGATCTAATTTTTATTAAGGTAAAGTTTACCAAGAGAAGGTTAATAGAGCTTTAGGATTAATATATACTTTAGTCTAGGTTGGGTTTATACAAAATATGGCCCCAAACGCCCCAAATTGCTTAAAGGTTTAACCGTTTAAAATCTGTTTATACAACCCAAATTGTGACTTTAACGGTATTATTCAGATTGAAATTATTTTTAAAATGACTATTTTAATGAATGGCTGGGTTTTATGGCCTATTGATATAAACAGTTTTATCTTTTGCTGAGTGAGGATATATAATGCGCCTTAATTTTAGAAATTCAAAAAAGCTAGGTCATAAACCTAATTCATCAATTGATACTGAAAAAAAATTGAAAATGTTGGATGTCAAATTGGCTGGTCAATATTTACAAGTGACCAAGTCAAACTATAAAAAGCACAAAACAGTGAAAACCAAATTCTGGCCAAAATTTAGGCGGTTTATCGGTAAAATTCCATTTGCAGATGATTTGTTGGCAGCTTACTATTGCGCCTTTGATGTTAAAACACCTAAAAAAGTCCGAGGTGTTTTGCTTGCTGCCTTGGCATATTTTATTTTACCAGTAGATTTTGTACCAGACTTTATCGTCGGTATGGGTTTTACCGATGATGCGACCGTATTGATGACGGCTTTTGGCCTAGTGTCGACTTATATTAAAGACCATCACCGAGAACAGGCACAAAAAACTCTAGATATCGAGATTGCAAAGGTTGAAGAAAATGAATAATTGGGTTTGGCCTATTCATTTGGTTTAAAATTCCATTTTTTTTCAATATATTTGTTAATGTCAATATTTTGGCTACTAATAAACACCATTATCATGCCTAAAGCATCTGCAGTTTCAGCAGCTAGCTGTTCCTCTAAAACCTGCTTTGTATGGCCTTTATCGCGCGCACGACCTGTCTTCATGAGCCACGCTTGGAATAGTTCGCCAACTTCTTCTTGCAACTTCATCAATATCCAATCATCGGTGAACTCAATGTTATTTCTAGCGCAATAAGCCATTGAAGCGGTTCTAAATTTATCGGCTAATTGAGGCAAATTATGCATCTAGTTATCTCCAGTTGTTCCTGCTATGTTCTATATAGTCAATTCAATATGACTTAGCAATCAATTTGTATTAAATAAATTTTTACTGGTCAGTTGTTCATTTATTTGGTTTATTTTATTTGGAACAATTGGGTTGTGAATGAATGACGTTAGCCAAAGCTTACCAAGCGTTAATAGACAAAAATGAGCTGGTTTATGACGCAGCACAAGATAAAGTTATGCGCAGACTATCAGATTTAAGCCAAGCATTGTTTGAGTTTAAACAACAACCTGTTCCATATTGGCAAAAGCTATCGGCAAATTTTGGCATTTATAAACAGCCCTTACCTAATTTTAAAGGTGTTTATATTTATGGCGAAGTTGGGCGCGGTAAAAGCATGCTGATGGATTTGTTTTTTGACCATACACAAGTTGAAAAAAAGCGGCGGGTTCATTTTCACGCTTTTATGCAAGAGGTTCATGCTGGCATGCATGAAGCACGAAAGCATATAAAATTGGAACGTTATAAAAGCGATGATCCGTTAGAGCCGGTCGCAAAAAAAATATCAGACGCTGCCAGCTTACTTTGTTTTGATGAATTTCAGGTAACCGATATTGCCGACGCAATGATTCTACGTAGGCTGTTTACCAAGTTATTTGATGCGGGTGTGGTGGTGGTTGCAACTTCTAACCGTGTGCCAGAAGATTTATACAAGCACGGTATTAACCGTCAGCTATTCATACCGTTTATCGATTTATTGCGCGATAAATGTGATATTGTGTCGCTGGCTGCAAAACAAGATTACCGTTTAGAGCGCTTGTTGGGTCATGATGTGTATTTTTCACCCAATGATCAGACAGCAAAAAGCCAATTGGACAATATTTGGAATGAACTGACTGATAATACAGTGGGGGAAAAAATTGAGCTTGAGATACATGGCCGTAAACTGGAAATTGAACAGTCGCATAAAAACATAGCTCGGGTGGGTTTTAGTGTGGTTTGTGCGGCAGATCTCGGCGCAGCAGATTACCTAGCGATAGCCAAGCGGTTCAATTGTCTGTTAATGGATGATATTCAACAATTGAGTGCTGAATATCGCAATGAGGCTAAACGGTTTGTTATTTTAATCGATGCCTTATATGAGCAGGGCTGTAAGTTTATTTGCAGCGCAGAGGTTGATGTGCAACATTTATACCTAAAAGGCGATGGGGTGTTTGAGTTTGACCGCACCATTTCGAGGTTGATGGAAATGCGTAGTGAAGCATATATTGCTGCTAATTTGCAAAAATAAAGCAAAACGAATCAGTTTAAATGCAACAAACAGAAATTTATTATATTAAATTCAGTGATTAGAGATTTAGTTCAATGGTGCTAGAAACACTGTCATTTTATAGGGTTTATTACAATTTTCTTTGAAATTATGGGTATCTTTACTATTGGTTGCGTAAAACCCCTAGATAATGGACATGCCTGCTTGAATTATAAAATGAATAGGCTTATTTAGCAGAGGCATTAAGTTCAAAACAAAATGGGTAATGGGCGTTATCCATTAAAGAACACATACTCTTAAGGAGAGTCTTATGGCGCGTAAAAAAATTGCACTTATTGGGGCAGGCCAAATTGGCGGAACATTAGCACATTTAATCGGTCTTAAAGAGCTTGGCGATGTTGTCATGTTTGATATTGCGGATGGTATTCCACAAGGTAAATCACTTGATATTGCTGAAAGCGCGCCAGTAAACGGCTTTAACATTAAGCTAAAAGGCACAACAGAATATAAAGATATTGCAGATAGTGACGTGATTATTGTAACAGCTGGTGTTGCACGTAAACCTGGTATGAGTCGCGATGATCTGGTGGCAATTAACCTTAAAGTGATGAGCCAAGTTGGCGCAGGCATCGCAAAATATGCTCCCAATGCATTTGTGATTTGTATCACTAACCCACTTGACGCGATGGTTTGGGCGCTTCAAAAATTCTCAAAATTACCAACGAATAAAGTGGTTGGTATGGCTGGTGTGTTAGACAGCGCACGGTTTAGATTTTTCTTATCTGAGGCGTTGGATGTTTCGGTTGAAGATGTAACCGCATTTGTTCTAGGCGGCCATGGTGATACTATGGTGCCTTCTACACGTTATTCCACAGTCGGCGGTATTAGCCTTGACGATGTGGTTAAAATGGGTTGGATGAGCCAAGAGAAGCTAGACCAAATTGTTCAACGTACCCGTGATGGTGGGGCTGAAGTTGTTGGCCTGCTAAAAACGGGTAGTGCATTTTATGCACCTGCTGCATCTGCTGTTTCAATGGCAGAAAGCTATCTTAAAGACCAACGCCGTATCATGCCATGTGCCGCTTATCTAGACGGTGTTTATGGCCAAAAAGATATTTATGTTGGTGTGCCAACGATCATTGGCGAAAATGGCATTGAAAAAATTATCGAGATTGAACTGAACGATGGTGAAAAGGCTGAGTTTGAAAATAGTGTTAATGCTGTGAAAACTCTAATTGAAGCTTGTCAGAACATTGATTCAAATCTTAAATAATTTTTGGGTTAGTTTAACATTCCAAATAAAAAGGAATAATAATGAATATTCATGAATATCAAGCCAAAGCTGTTTTGCGTGAATTTGGCGTTGTAACGGGTGAGGGCTTTGCAGCCCTTAACGTTGAAGAAGCGGTTGAAGCTGCTGCTAAATTGTCGGGTCCAATATGGGTGGTAAAAAGCCAAATCCATGCTGGTGGCCGTGGTAAGGGTAAGTTTAAAGAAGTCGCAGCGGGTGAACTTGGCGGTGTGCGCATTGCTAAATCGCATGATGAAGTCAAGCAATTTGCAACTGAAATGCTCGGCAATACTTTGGTGACACACCAAACTGGCCCAGAGGGCAAACAAGTTAACCGTCTTTATGTTGAAGGTGGTTGCGCGATTGCTGATGAGCTTTATCTGTCATTATTGGTTGACCGCTCTACATACCGCGTGTCATTTGTGGCCTCAACTGAAGGGGGCATGGATATTGAAACGGTGGCAGAAGAGACACCCGAGAAAATCATCAGCTTTTCGGTAGATCCTGCCACTGGTATTTCTGGTTTGCATGGCCGTCGTTTGGCTGCGGCGCTTGGTCTTAAAGGCGCTAGTGCAAAGCAAGCGGGGCAATTGGCTGCTAAGCTTTATAAAGCATTTGTCGAAAAAGACATGGCAATGTTAGAAATCAACCCATTGGTTGTAACAGAAGCTGGTGACTTGGTCTGCTTAGATGCCAAAGTTAGTTTTGATGGCAATGCATTATACCGCCATAAGGACATCGTTGCACTTCGTGACCTTACCGAAGAAGATGCTAAAGAAGTTAAAGCTGCTGAATATGACCTTAACTATATCGCCCTTGATGGTGAAATTGGTTGCATGGTTAATGGTGCTGGTCTTGCGATGGCTACGATGGATATTATCAACCTTTACGGCTCATCACCTGCAAACTTCTTAGACGTTGGTGGCGGTGCTACGCGTGAAAAAGTAACTGAAGCTTTTAAGATCATTACTTCTGACCCTAAGGTTAAGGGTATTTTGGTTAATATTTTTGGCGGCATAATGCGCTGTGATATTATTGCCGAAGGGGTGATTGCTGCGGCTAAAGAGCTAGATCTAACCGTCCCATTAGTTGTGCGTTTAGAAGGCACAAATGTTGAAAAAGGCAAAGAAATTTTGGCAGCTTCTGGCATGGCAATTATTTCGGCTGATAATTTAGATGATGCTGCACAAAAAATTGTTAAAGCGGTTAAGGAGGCAAACTCATGAGCGTTCTAGTTGGTAAAGATACAAAACTAATCTGCCAAGGTTTTACAGGCAGTCAAGGTACATTCCATAGTGAACAAGCCATTGCTTATGGCACCAATATGGTTGGTGGCGTAACGCCGGGTAAAGGTGGTCAAAGTCATTTAAACCTGCCAGTATTTGACTCGGTGATCGATGCTAAAGCTAAAACCGATGCCAATGCCTCGGTTATTTATGTGCCGCCTCCATTTGCAGCCGATGCAATTTTGGAAGCGATTGATGCTGAGATTGAGCTGATTGTGTGTATCACAGAGGGCATTCCTGTTTCTGACATGGTTAAAGTGAAGCGGGCTTTAACGGGTACAAATACCCGCCTTGTTGGGCCTAACTGCCCAGGCGTTATCACCCCAGGTTCTTGCAAGATCGGCATTATGCCAGGTCATATTCATATGCCAGGCAGTGTTGGTATTGTATCACGTTCTGGTACGCTGACTTATGAGGCTGTTGCGCAAACCACTGCCGAAGGCCTTGGTCAAACCACTTGTATCGGTATTGGCGGCGACCCTATTAACGGCACAAACTTTATTGATTGCTTGGATATGTTCTTGCATGATGAAGACACCCAAAGCATTGTGATGATTGGTGAAATTGGCGGTTCTGCTGAAGAAGAAGCGGCTGAATTTTTGAAATCACATAAAATCAAAAAACCAGTTGTTGGCTTTATTGCTGGGCGTACAGCGCCTCCAGGGCGGACTATGGGACATGCTGGTGCGATTATTTCTGGTGGTAAAGGCGGTGCTGAGGATAAGATTGCAGCATTAGAATCTGCTGGTATTCGGGTTTCTCCAAGCCCTGCATTGCTTGGCAAAACTTTGGTTGAACTGCTTAAAAGCTAGGTTTAATTATTATACAAATGTTGACGGTTTTTTGACAAAATAAATAAATGTTGATTTATTTCTCAAGAAACCGTTAACTATAATCGGCTAAATTAATATTGTTCTTATTACAATGTTAAATGGCAATGAGACTAAGTGCAGTCATTTTGGCTGTTGGGCAAAAATATAACCGACGAGAAAGCTCTAATTATAAAATAGAGTTTTTTATATTAGAGTATTTTAGCGGCGTTAAACTCAAGGGATTAGACCTAGAGGTTTAATCGAGCAATATGACAAAACAGGAACAGAACGAAGCGTTTGATCGCACGTCTTTTCTTTATGGTGGCAACGCTAGTTTCATCGAAGATTTATACGCACAGTATAGCAAAAATCCAAATTCAGTAGACAATGGTTGGCAAGCATTTTTCGCTGAGCTGGATGATGATGCTGGCGACATTGCAGAAAATGCAATGGGCGCATCATGGGATAGGCCAGATTGGCCCCCTGCAGATATTGCTGAAGACACGGCAGCTTTAAGCGGTAATTGGAGCGATTTTGAAGGTAATATCGCCGCTAAAATCGCAGCAAATGCAAAGCTTGCTAATAAAAAACTTGAAACATCCACTGGGGTTAAGGCGCCAGCTTCTACCAATAATACACCTATTTCAGCCAATGAAATTAAAGCGGCTACTTTGGATAGTATTCGCGCCATTATGATGATCAGAGCATTTCGCGCGCGTGGTCATTTAGCCGCAGATCTTGACCCATTGAGAATTGAAGGCCGTTCGGCTGAGAATGTTCTAAGCGCTGAAGCTTATGGCTTTACCCAGGCCGATTATGATCGCCCAATATTCATTGATCATGTTTTAGGCCTTGAATATTCAACAATTCGTGAAATGTTGCAAATCCTAAACCGTACCTACTGCTCCAAAATTGGTGTGGAATTTATGCATATTACCGACCCAGCCCAAAAAGCTTGGTTGCAACAGCGTATAGAAGGTAAAGATAAAGACATTCAATTTACTGGTGAAGGCAAAAAGGCTATTTTGAATAAATTGATTGAAACGCAAGGTCTTGAGAATTTTATTGATAAAAAATATACTGGTACCAAACGATTTGGTTTAGATGGCGGTGAAGCGCTTATCCCCGCGCTTGAACAGATTATTAAAGTTGGTGGTCAAAATGGCGTTAAAGACATTGTGCTTGGTATGCCCCATCGTGGCCGATTAAATGTGATTACCTCGGTTATGGGTAAGCCTTATCGGGCTTTATTCCATGAATTTAGAGGCGGTGCTTCTACCCCTGATGAGGTAGATGGCAGCGGCGATGTGAAATATCATTTGGGTGCATCTTCTGACCGTGACTTTAACGGCAATAAAGTACATTTATCATTGACTGCTAACCCTTCACATTTGGAAATTGTAAACCCTGTGGTATTGGGTAAAGTTCGCGCAAAGCAAGATCAGCATTCAAAATTTCCAACCGATACAACGGATGTGAACCGCGAACAGGTAATACCATTATTGCTGCATGGCGATGCAGCATTTGCGGGGCAGGGTGTGGTTGCTGAATGTTTCGGCCTTTCTGGCCTTAGGGGGCATCGAACTGGCGGTAGCATTCATTTTATTGTTAACAATCAAATTGGTTTCACCACAGCGCCGCATTATTCACGCTCATCGCCATACCCTTCTGATGTTGCAAAAATGATTGAAGCACCGATTTTTCATGTTAATGGTGATGACCCGGAAAGCGTGGTTTATGTGGCACGGGTTGCGACTGAATATCGTCAAAAATTTGGCAAACCAGTGGTGATTGATATGTTCTGTTATCGCCGTTTTGGCCATAATGAGGGCGATGATCCGAGCATGACACAACCGATCATGTATAAAACCATTAAACAACATAAAACTACTTTGGATATTTATTCCGAAAAACTGGTTACTGAAGGGTTGCTTAGCAAAGAAGATGTCCAAGACATGCGCGATCAATTCCGCAAGTTTTTAGACATTGAGTTTGAAACATCAAGTGATTTTAAACCTGAAAAAGCCGACTGGTTAGATGGTAAATGGGGCGAGTTACACAGCACCAAAGATACAGGTGAAGCAAGACGCGGAAAAACCGGCTATGATGCCGATAAAATTAGATCTATCACTAAGAAGTTATGCGAAGTGCCAGATGGCTTTAATGTCCATAAAACCATCAAACGTATTTACAAACGCCGTGGTGAGGCAATTGCAAGTGGCCAAGGCATTGACTGGGGCAATGCTGAAACATTGGCATTTGCAACCTTATTAGATGAAGGCTATCCAGTGCGTTTGTCAGGGCAAGATTGTGAACGCGGCACATTTGTACACCGTCATAGTGTGTTGAATGATCAGGTGAATGAAAGCACTTATCGGCCACTGAATAATATTGGTACAGGTAAAGCACGTTATGAAGTGATTAATAGTATGTTGTCTGAAGAAGCTGTATTGGGCTTTGAATATGGCTATGCATTAGCAGAGCCAGATTGCTTGACCATTTGGGAAGCACAATTTGGTGACTTTGCCAATGGCGCACAAGTGCTGTTCGATCAGTTTATTTCATCAGGTGAGCAAAAATGGTTGCGTATGTGCGGCTTGGTTTGTTTATTACCTCATGGTTATGAAGGCCAAGGCCCAGAGCATTCTAGCGCAAGACCAGAACGGTTTTTACAGCTTTGTGCCGAAGATAATATGATTGTCGCCAATGTAACAACACCAGCCAATTTCTTCCACTTATTGCGCCGTCAACAAGCTCGACGAAAACGTCAACCGCTACGGATTCAACATCGTAGAACTGATTGTCTGCATACTTAAAACTAAATGACCAGGTAGGAGAAATTGAAGAGTGACTTTTGTTTTTTATTTTGGGTTCTTTAATCACGCTGATGCGATAATCCCAGCGCATTCTGAGGTTATCACCCGTGTCCGCAATTAATAAGTAATGTTTACCCTGATAGATAAAAGCATCCATATCTTCCCAGTCATAG
>JADGDI010000150.1 GCA_016744975.1 Hyphomicrobiales bacterium
TTCTAACTGTTGTTTAAATGTATCTAGGCTAATTTTTTCTGATTCTTTACGCAAATTCAATTCATCTACATTGGTTAGCGTTTCGGCATATTGGCTTTGGGCGCTAAGCAAAGCACCCTCATAATCAAACGCATCAATGGTGAATAATAATTCACCCTTATTAACCAAAGCACCAGATTTAAAATTTACGGACTTTTGAACCACTTCACCGCCAACATTTGCACGTAAATTTAATTGTTTGCCAGCCACTGTTTGCCCATAAACTTCAATGCTGGGCCTAACATCAATAAATTTGGCGGTTAAAACTTCAACCGTTGCTGCTTTTTCAGTGATTTTTTCAGCCATCTTTTTCGGTGCATTGGCATTTAAATAATTCATATAGCCGACTGAACCAACCAATAGTAAAATTGGTGTTACAACTAACAAAAATACTCGAAAAAAGCGCCCTAATTTGGATGAGGGTTTTGGCCTAGACAATTCAAATTCATCGGCTGAAGTTAAACGGTCTTCATTTAGTTGCTTATCTATATCCATAGTGATCATCTCTTTAGGTAACGGCTTTGCTAATAAGTAGAGACTCCTTTATTAAATTTCAAGAGCTTACCTTATATTAATTTACAAAAAAAACCGCTTGAATGTCAAACGGCTAAGTTAGTTTATGATTTTTAAGAAAAATATAAATCTATTGTTCAAAATATTCTGCAGTAAACTCATATTGTTTGCCACAAAAATCACAATCAACATGAATGAAGCCTGGTTTGTTAGGGTTGTTTTGTGCCATTTCTACCCGCTCCTCTTGGCCAAACTGTGATAACATATCTTCAATTCGGGCATCGCTACATTGGCAGAAGGCTTCTAATTCTTGAGGCTGATAGCAGCGGACCCCTTTTTCGTGAAACAACTGAAATAATAGATTTTGTGCATCATTTTTTGGGTCGGTTAACTCAAAATCTTTAATGGTTTTCATCAATGCCCGTGCATTCTCCCAGTCTGATAGCTGAATTTCTTTCAATTCTATTTCGTTTAAGCTGGTATTTGTACCGCCTTCAGCTGCAACACTTTGCACCATTAATCCGCCGGCTGTCCATTGCTGGCTATCGGCATTAATATTTGCGGCCAATCGAACTTGGGTTAACATTTGCGCAGATTTGCCAAAATAAAGTTCCGCTGCGGCCTCAAGGTCAATATTATCCAAAGCTACAATGCCCTGATAATCTTGCATATTTTCACCTTGATCAATGGTTATAATCATTTGACCAGCGCCTAATAGATTAGCATCACTAAGCTCATCTAATGCATTTACTTTATCATCATCAAAGCGCGCAGAAGCACGAAATTTACCTGCGTTTTTATAATTACCATCGGTATGATAATCCACCACCAACATATTTAAGGGGCCATTGGTTTGAGTTTGGATAATCAGCCGCCCTTTGAACTTGATGCTTGAACCTAGTAAGCTAGTTAACACCACTGCTTTGGCGACCAATTTAGCAATCGGTTTTGGATAGTTATGGTTTTTCAGAACATCGTCAATAGCTGAATTTAAACGCACAATTTCTCCACGAACCGCAGCGCCTTCAATGCGAAATGGAATAACAGCATTATCAATTTTTACTAAATCTTCGCTCATAATTGTCTCCAATCGCTAAAAGCCGACCAACCGACTAAGCCATTATTAAAATTGAAAGCGTAAATTATAGAGCTTTTCAATATTAGTCAAATAGATATTTTAAAATGGACTTTTGAGCATGTAAACGGTTTTCTGCTTCATCAAACACCACTGATTGAGGGCCATCTATCACTTGTGCAACCACTTCTTCATTTCGATGAGCAGGTAAGCAATGCATGAATATTGCATCACTTTGTGCCAACTGCATTATATTTTGGTCAACTTGATAAGGTTGAAGTAAATTATGGCGATTCTCAGCATCCTTATCACCCATCGATACCCAGCAATCCGTTATCACACAATCGGCATTCTTTGCGGCAGCTTTTGGGTCACGCATTATGCTTATATTACCGCCAGCCTTAATAGCAGTTTGCAAGGCTTGGCTGTCTGGATCTAGCGCTTCAGGGCAAGCAATGGAAAGGTTGAATCCAAATTTAGGCGCAGCTTCTATCCAACTGGTGGTGACATTGTTGCCGTCACCAAACCATGCAATATTTTTTCCTTTTATATTGCCTCTATGTTCTTCAAAGCATTGAATATCTGCCATAATTTGACAAGGGTGGCTACGGTCCGTTAAAGCGTTAATCACAGGGATTGTTGAATGTTTGGCAAGTTCTAACACCATAACATGACTATTAGCACGTATCATAATCGCATCCACAAACCGTGATAAAACCTTTGCTGTATCTGCAATAGTTTCGCCATGGCCAATCTGCATATCTTTGCTATTGAGTATAATTGGAGTGCCGCCAAGCTCCACAATACCCACTTCGAAACTAACTCGTGTACGTGTGCTGGGTTTTTCAAAAATCATCGCGATTTTTTTACCTTTAAGCACATGTTTGTAGGAATTGGGATTGGCCTTTATGGCTCTTGCCTCAGCAACCATTTGCTTTAATTGGACTGATGAAAAATCAGCAATGTCAATAAAATGTTTAACCATTTTAGCTTCCTTTTTGCTCTAATTGGGTTGCAGCTTGGTCGAGCTTTTCAATTGCCATACCAATTTCAGTTTCGTTAACGATCAACGGCGGAAGCAAGCGTAATACATTATTACCTGCGGGTACTGCGAGCATATTTTGCTGATATACGGCTTTCAAAACATCTAAATTAAGCGCTTTACATTTAATTCCAGTTAGCAAGCCTTCACCTGCAATTGCTTCATAAATGCTTGGATGGGCATCAATTAATCCCAATAGTTTTTGGTTAAATAGTCCCGACATTTTTTTAACATGGGCTAAAAAACCATCGGCGAGCACAATATCCAATACAGCATTGCCAACCGCCATAGCCAGTGGGTTGCCGCCATAGGTTGTTCCGTGAGTGCCTGGTTTCATACCTGATGCAGCATTGGCATTTGCCAAGCATACCCCAACAGGAAAACCGCCACCTAAACCTTTGGCAAGTGCCATAATATCTGGCTCAATGCCATTAAGCTCATAGGCAAATAAATGGCCAGTTCGGCCAATACCAGACTGGATTTCATCATAAATTAATAGAATATCATTATCGTCGCAAAGCTTACGTAATTTAACTAAAAATGCTTGGCTAAAAGGCCGCAAGCCGCCTTCACCTTGGATGGGTTCTAGCATAATTGCGGCGCAGTTTTCTTTAGATATAGCAACCAATGCATCCCAGTCTTCGAAGTCAACTTGCAAGAAGCCCGCGGCTTTTGGGCCAAAGCCTTCCATGTATTTTTTTTGCCCACCAGCTGCAATGGTTGCAATGGTTCTGCCATGAAATGCACCTTGAAACGTAATTATGTTGACCCGCTCGGTATTGCCCTTGGCAAAATGATAGTAGCGGGCCATTTTAATTGCGCACTCATTGGATTCTGCTCCGCTATTGGTG
>JADGDI010000151.1 GCA_016744975.1 Hyphomicrobiales bacterium
CGTGCGTTCGCTCTGCTCTCTTGCTACGCCCTAACGGACGGCCTCAATCGGCAAGTTCGCCAAAAATTATAATTTTTAAGGTGTTTATCGTTCGGCTTCGCCTCTCTGTTGGCCACTGCGTGCGTTCGCTCTGCTCTCTTGCTACGCCCTAACGGACGGCCTCAATCGGCAAGTTCGCCAAAAATTATAATTTTTGGCTCAACCTTTTTCCATATAAATTAGGATTTGTTTTTATGGTGTTTGTTCAAATATGGGTATCGGAAATAATTTTAATTGTTTATAATCAGTCCATGTTTAAATTATATGATCAAATGAGCGCATTAAATTGTTTTACTAAGGGTTATGCAACAGACTTTTTAAATTATTCAAATGATATGAGAATGGTAAAATGCAAGTTGGGTTTGGCGGTATCTTGTTTGCCTTGTCCAACATTTTGGTATGGCAATGTACTGCATCTATTCAACGCACCAGATAAACACATAGATGGCAGCGAGTTGGCGTTGTTGTGGGATGAATATGTTGCTCCAATTGCGCCAGAAGCGATAAAACGCACAGTCGAATGGGAATTGCCACATTTTCTAGATTATGAGAATATCGATCAGGCGTTTGAGCCAGACATTGACCTTATGTTAAAATATACGCCTCTAATTAAACCGCAAAAGGTTGCAAGCTATGAGGTTCTTAAGCTTGAAAATCATCAATGGGCTGAATTTTTCAACTTACACCAGAGCATTAATGGTAGTGAGGCTGACGCGTTTACAAACTGGCAACATGCAACTTTTAAAGTGTTTTTTGAAAATAAGGTCGGTCAGCAGTTTGTGATCTGGGATGGCGAGCAAATTATCGCTGCGGCAGGGCTAGTATGGAGCGGTACAACATTTCGTTACCAAATGGTAGCAACACGAGAAAGCCATAGAGGGCGTGGTTATGCGTCGGCTATTATCGCCCATATAAGAGATTTTGCACTTAAAAATGGTGCAAAAGATATTTACTTAGGCGGTGAGATGGACAGCCCAGAGTTGGGTATTTATCAACGTGCTGGCTTTGAAGTTGGCAGCTATGTCTATTCCATTTTGGCGGATATTAAATAATATGTTTAAATTATATGACCAAGTTTCCGCATTAAATAAATTCTCAAACGGCCATCTAACCGACTATCTAGATTTTCTAGACAGCATGAATTTGCGAGAGTTTAAAGGCGGCATCGCCTATGATTGCCCCGATCAACCAAATTATTGGTATGGCCATTGTGTGGATTTATTCAAAGCGCCAAATGCAGATGTTACTGGCGAAATGCTTTGTAAATTATGGGATGTGAATGTTGCGCCATATGCCCCAAAAGCAGTTAAGCGTGTGGTCAAATGGGGCGCAAATAATTTGCTAACCTATCCGAATATTGCAGAAAAGTTTGATTTTGATACAGAAGCAGTACTAAAATATTGTCCAGATAATATTCCCGTAACAGTAACAGATTACACCATCAAACCTGTTAGAGCGCAAGATAAACAAGCTATGGTTGATCTTTATGTGTCCGAATATGGAGAACAACAACGAAACCACCAGATATGGCGTGCGGATATATGGTCGGGTTTTATAGCAAAGGGCAATGCAAAATATTTTGCAATTTGGCAAGATGAGAAAATGGTTTCAATTGCAGGGCTAATATGGCGGCATGGTGTGTTTAGATATGTATCGGTTTGCACCCATAAAGATTATCGAGGTAAAGGCAAAGCGTCGGCCATTGTAGCGCATATTCGCGAATATGCGCTGAATTGCGGTGCAGATGAAATTTATATAGTTGCAGAACATGAAAGCGCAGCTTCGGCCATGTACCAACGAGCAGGTTTTAGGATCGATCGTTATTTTTATTCAATTGAGATCGATAAAAATATTGCTTTGTAAATTACGTGCTATTATTCTAAAATAACATTTTATATCAAATTATGATCTATGTTGGCATATATTGCTAATGACCATCAAACTTAAGCAAAACCCGCAAACACTTTGCGTCAGTTTCCTCCTATAGTCAGGTTAAATTAATTGGAGGGAAAATCATGACAAATGACAATAAAACATTAGGCTTTGCTACAAATGCAATTCACGAAGGCTATGACAGTCAAGAAGGTAAGATTAGGTCATTAAACCCACCAATTTATATGAGCTCAACTTTTGCGTTTAATAGTGCTGAACAAGGTGCTGATATGTTTGCTGGTGAGGCTGAGGGGCATTTTTATTCTCGCATTTCCAACCCAACTTTGGACATTTTGGAGAAGCGCTTGGCAAAATTAGAAGGCGCAGAGGCTGGGCTTTCATTTGCTTCTGGCATGGGCGCAATTACTTCTATTTGTTGGACATTCCTCAAAACGGGTGACGAGATTTTATGCGATAAAACACTTTATGGCTGCACCTTCGCTTTTTTTACCCACGGTTTGTCAAAATTTGGTGTAAAAATTAAGCATATTGATATGTCAGATGCTGAAAATGTCAAAGCAGCCATCAATCAAAACACCAAATTACTCTATCTTGAAACCCCCGCCAATCCAAATATGCGTCTTTGTGATATTAAAGCAATTTCAGCATATGCCCATGATATAAATAATGCTGCGAAGGGTGATGTTAAAGTGGTTGTTGATAATACATATTGCACCCCATATATCCAGCAACCATTGGCATTTGGTGCAGATATAGTTGTGCATAGCGCAACCAAATACTTGGGCGGTCATGGCGATATTATTGCTGGCATGGCAGCTGGTAATGCTGATGATATGCTGCGGGTGCGCATTGAAGGCCTTAAAGATATGACAGGCGCGGTATTGTCGCCAATGGATGCAATGCTTATGATGCGTGGCATTAAAACTCTTGAAATCCGCATGTTGCGCCATAGCGAAAGCGCGATGAAAGTTGCAAAATATCTTGAAGCTCACACTGCGGTTGATCAGGTCATGTATCCTGGTTTACCAAGTTTTAGCCAACATGAATTGGCAAAAAGACAAATGTCATTATTTGGTGGGATGATTGCATTTGAAGTGAAAGGCGGGATTGAAGCTGGTCGCAAAATGATGAATGCATTAAACCTGATCATTCGGGCCGTAAGCCTTGGTGATGCCGAAACATTAATTGAGCATCCTGCTAGTATGACCCATGCAACTTATACCCCCGAAGAGCGCGCACTACACGGTATATCAGAAGGCCTTGTGCGCCTTTCTGTTGGCCTTGAAGATGCGGAAGACCTAATCGACGATCTCAAGCAAGCGTTTGAGAAAACACAACGCTTTATTGCTGAAGGGGAGGTTTAATAATGGCAACCTTTCGCCAGCTACATAAATTTGGTGGCAGCAGTTTAGCG
>JADGDI010000152.1:0-1348 GCA_016744975.1 Hyphomicrobiales bacterium
GTACTAAATGCATGTGGATATGTTCAGCTATCCCTGCTCCACCAGCTTTTCCTAGATTCATCCCAATGTTGACACCCTGAGCATTTAGACCCTCTTTTAAGAGTTTTACACCCTTTTGAGCTAATCCACTTATATGAAGCCATTGCTCAGCAGAATTGGAACCAAGACAATGATACATTACGGTTGGTTTTTTTAGTTGGAGATGCGCCACCAAAAATGAATTATCAAGACGATATGAAATATATGCAAAGCGTAAAACTTGCCAAACAAAATGATATTATTATCAATACAATATTAGCTGGCAACGACCAAAAAACTGCTCAGATATGGCGTGAGATAGCACAAAATGCCAATGGTGCATTCTCCCAAATAGCGCAAGATGGCAATGTTACAGTGGTTGCAACACCCTATGATAAGCAAATTCAACAGTTAAATATAGAACTAAATAATACTGTCATTTTGTACGGCAATAAGAGAACCCAGGCAGCAGCAAGTCGAAAAATGGAGTCGATTTCTTTAGCTAAACCATCGGCCAGCTCTGATATGGCAGCCTACAATAGCAAACGCAAAATAAGCAGCAAGGTGTTTAGCGGTGCAGGTGATTTAATACAAGAATTGGAAATAAATCCAAAGTTGATTAGCCGTCTAAAAAATGATGAGTTGCCAACATTAATGAAAAGCATGAATGAACAGCAACGGCTAGACTATATTGCTAAAATGAAACAAAAGCGCACTACAATCCAAACCAAAATTGATAAGTTAGCGCTACAAAGAGCAAAATACAAAGCTGACAAAATAAAGAAATTATCTGCAGAAAGCAAAGACAGTTTTGATGATAATTTAATGATAATGATCAAAGAACAAGCCGAAACAAAAAACATAAAATATTAGAACAAAAATGAGTAGTATAGATAATCTGTACAAAATTGGAAATATAGATTTTTCACTTGAATTGGCCGAGCGCTATTGTTATATCACCCCTTGACCTTGTGCGGCCGTGGCGGAACTGGTAGACGCGCAGCGTTGAGGTCGCTGTGGGGTAACACCCGTGGAAGTTCGAGTCTTCTCGGCCGCACCATTTCATACTTTCCCATGTTAACGTCCCCTAACACCTTGAATGGTAAGGTGGTTTTTGCCGTTCGATAACCTTCATCCTTGCTATAGGACAGGGTATCAACAAATACCAATTTGAGGACGGCTCTACGGTCTTCCAATCGCTTGGAAGCCCATAATTTGTGCGGGTTTTCTAGAAATGTGAACGCCGTTCGATAAATCTCTTCGAAGCTACCTAAAATTGTTCCACATTTATTGATTTTTTCCGCAATTATTATCTTTTCTGAGTCTAGTT
>JADGDI010000152.1:1358-3125 GCA_016744975.1 Hyphomicrobiales bacterium
ATTCTTTTCTCATAGGCGGAGATTAAAGAACCGTTATTGGTGTTAACAATACGATCAAGAAACTGTTGAGTTTGATTCTCTAAAACTACTATATTTCTTTTAAATTCTAGTTTATTGGTCTTTTCTGTATTGCCTCGATCATCCCAAAGCTCCTTTAGCATCTCATACGCCATCGAAAATAACATTTGTGACGGTTTTAAGCTTTGTAGAAGCATTTCAAAATCACCTTCGATGTTCTTTTTAGGAATGGATTTTCTATAGACCTCACAGCCTTTAGTGTCGCAAAGGTAATAAGCATAGCTTTTATATTCACCTTTTGACCAACAGGCAGTGTAAGCCTCACCACAATGAGAACAACAAACAAATCCTCTCAAGGGGAAATCATCATTGATTGACTTTCTGACAACTACTTTCGGTTTTTCATCACGAAGCTTTTGAATTTTTTGGAATGTCTCATAGCCAATCAAAGGTTTATGTTTTCCTTTGATTAAATGTTGTCCCCAATTCTTATGGGACATGTAACCTGCATATAAAGATTTGGATAGTAGTTCAGTTACACGTTGATAGGATACTTTACCATGGCGGTTTTTCGGAAAAGCCGCTTGAGTTTCTAAATATCGTTTTACTTCGGCTGGGCTTTGATATTTGCCAGAAGCAAACCCTTCAAGCACCTCAATTATAATCGTTGCCGCTGGTTCATCTCTGGTTAATAATTTACCATGCCCATCTGTCTTCTTATATTTGTAACCCAACGGCGCTTGAAACACCCAGTAACCGTTCATGAAGCGCGCACGCATTCTATTGACAGTCTGCTCAGCATTCTTCTCACGCTGATGTTGTGCAACACTAGCAAGCAAGTTTTCAACAAGTACAGAGTCTGAATCTTCACCAAATTCTATTGATGGAGATTCTAATATTCCTCCCGCATCTGCCAACGTCATTCGAAGCTCCAAATGGCCTTTCAAATTACGTGCAAAACGGCTAATATCATCAATGATGACAACATGCTTATGTGAATTTTTATGCTGACGCAAATATACCAATAATTCGGTCATGGCCTTACGTTCAACAGTTTTGCCAGTTACATCATCAAATAATACTTTGACGACTTGATAGCCCTTGAATTTAGCATATTCACGACATCTAGTTTCTTGAGATTCTAAACCATGGCCTTCGCGCACTTGTTTAGTCCCTGACACACGACAATATATGATTGCCTTGTTAGTTTCATTCTGTCGCATGGTTGGACTCCCTCCTATTCACATCAATGTGCTATATAATAATTACGGCTTATTTGGATTATTTTGAGTTTAACATATTGGGTGAATCTTGACCAATTTTTTTAGTTTTAATATCCAAACAAGTTTGAACTGAATCAACCCCGAACGCCCGATCAACAAAGTTCCCCATAAAATTCCACATGATATGAATGAGTTCAATCTTATGTTCTTCTGTAATATCAAAGTGATCTACATATTTTCGGTATTTTTCAATATCGGGTTTCAAAGTGATGCCTTTCTAGTAACCAAGACGCAACTTGGATTACTTCTAAAAATTAAAGTTGGATTTATGGGGTTTTAAG
This sequence comes from Hyphomicrobiales bacterium, assembly GCA_016744975.1. Taxonomy (GTDB): domain Bacteria; phylum Pseudomonadota; class Alphaproteobacteria; order Rhizobiales; family OSC116; genus OCS116. Next base: position 2,941 of record JADGDI010000152.1, read on the forward strand.
CAGGATTGAACGGCATCGAAGTCAGCGGTATTACACAAAACAGGGTAATCGCTGAAAAGCAGAAACAATCAAAATTTTGGGGTATAATAAAAATATGGGATGTTAATTTAAAAATTCAAGCAGTCTGATTTATTAAAGACACAGATATTGCGTTTGTAGGTATATATGCCTATACATTAATGAAT
>JADGDI010000153.1 GCA_016744975.1 Hyphomicrobiales bacterium
TCTAATGTCTGCGGATATTGAGCTGCCAAAACGTGTGTTTGGTCATGGATTTATTAATAATGACGGCGAAAAAATGAGCAAGTCAGTTGGTAATGTGGTTGACCCACACCAATTAATTGGTGAATATGGCCTTGATCAAATGCGCTATTTCTTCATGCGTGAAGTGCCTTATGGCCGTGATGGCGCCTATAGCCACACTGCTTTTGTTAACCGAACAAATGCTGATCTAGCCAATGATTTAGGTAATTTAGCCTCACGTTCATTGTCAATGATCGCAAAAAATTGCGATGGTAAATTACCAGCGATTGAGAATTTGACCGAAGAAGATGAGGCAATGGTAGCCTTGGCCGAAAATGCGATTGCTAAAACCAGAAAAGCCATGGAAACTGAGCAAATTCATCTGGCTATTGCTGCAGTATGGGAAGTGGTTGGCGAGGCTAATAAGTATTTTGCAGACCAGGCACCTTGGGCATTAAAGAAGACCGACTCAGTAAGGATGGGCGTGGTATTGGCGTTAACTGCAGAGCTAATTCGCCAAATCGCCATTATGGCGCAACCTTACATACCCACAGGTGCGGAGAAGTTTTTGAACATGTTGGGCGTTGAAGTAGGCGAGCGAGAGTTTTCCAACTTATCACGTGAATATTGGTTAAAGTCTGGGCTTGAAATTAACAAGCCATCTCCAGTATTTCCAAGGTATGTTGATGAATAACTAAATAGTATCAATTTGTTATATAGATAACATAAAGTAAAATAACAATTGTGCATAATTAATGTACAGCATGTGAATAAAAGAGAATATTATGCTTGTCGACAGCCATTGCCATTTGGATTTCCCAGACTTTTCAAGTGAACTTCCACAGGTTATCCAAAATGCGCATGATGCGGGCATAGGCATTATGACCACCATCAATACCCGCATTAAACAATTTGATGAAGTGCATAAAATCGCTCAAACATACCCGCATGTTTTCTGCACGCTTGGCACCCATCCTTGCAATGCACAAGATGAAACAGACATCACGCTAGAGCATATTCTAAAGCTCGCAAAAAATGATAAAGTTATTGGCTTAGGCGAAGCAGGGCTTGATTATTTCCATGACCAATCTTTTAAAACTGAGCAGAAAAAAGTGTTTCTCACTCACATAGAAGCTGCTCGACAAACTGGGCTACCTCTTGTTATCCATTCTCGCGATGCGGATGATGATATGGCGGATATGCTAATGTCAGAAATGAAACAAGCTGAATTTAAGATTTTATTACATTGTTTTAGTTCAGGCATAGAATTATGCAAAACGGGTTTGGATTTAAACGCTTATGTTAGCTTTTCTGGCATTGTAAGTTTTAAAAATGCGAAGAATGTGCATGAAGCAGCAAAACTTGTACCCATAGAGCGTATTTTGGTCGAAACCGATGCGCCTTATCTTGCGCCAACACCGTTTCGTGGTAAACGCAATGAACCAGCTTATGTCGTCCACACAGCGGAGGCACTGGCAAATATTAAGCAACTGGACATTAAGAAAGTGCATAATGCCACTACAAGAGCATTTTTTGAGCTTTTTTCAAGAGTACCAGAGCAGAATTATCAAGGATGGGAGCTTTAGTGTCGTTAGAATTCACTATATTGGGCTGCGGCTCTTCATCTGGGGTGCCGCGTATTACGGGCGACTGGAACCAATGTGACCCGAATGAGCCAAAAAATCGCCGCCGGCGCTGTGCAATTTTAATCACTAAAACCAGCAATGCTGGTAAAACTCGTATTTTGGTAGACACTGGCCCAGACATCCACCATCAATTATTAGAAACCAACACCAGCATGCTAGATGCAGTGCTAATAACCCACGAACATGCAGACCATACCCATGGGATAGATGATTTGCGGGCCTTCGCGCAAGACAGCGCTAAGCAAATGCCTGTGCATATGACCGCACAAACCTATTTAGATGTTGGGGCAAAATTCTCTTATTGCTTTAAACAGGTAGAAGGCAGTGGTTATCCCGCTATTTTGCGCTATGAGCAGATAGAATATGACCAACCAGTTGTAATTGACGGGGCAGGTGGTGCAATTGAAATCTTGCCTGTTCGCCTTACGCATGGCGGTATTGAGGCTGCGGGTTTTCTAATAAATGGCGTTATGTATTCGCCTGATGTAAGCGCTATTCCTGATGCTAGCCTATATGCTTTTGAAAATTTGGCAATTTGGATTATTGATTGCTTGCGCCCAAGGCCGCATTTTAGCCATTTCGGTTTAGACGATTCGCTTGCTTGGATAGAAAAGTTACAACCCAAACGCGCTATTTTAACAAATATGACAGGTGAGTTTGATTACCAAACACTAAAAGCCAGCCTTGCTCAAAAAAATCAGGATATTATACCTGCTTATGATGGCATGTGTTTTGATGTTTAGTCTAATGTTGTGAATTCAGAAACATTTCGATTATAAGCAACAAAACCTAACTTTTGATAAAGTGGTAAAGCGCGCTTATGATCTAATGTGCAAGTTTGAATTAATATCCTGCCAGGTTTTTCCGCCCATGCATGATGTATCGCATATCGGGTTAACATACTGCCTAACCCTTGGCCTATGGCCTCTTCAACCAAACCAATGAATGAAATTTCAACTGATCTTGGGTGGTTTTTTGAATTAATTTCAAAATACCCAATGGCCTTAGTGCCTTCAAAAAAAAAGTAGATTTTATTATTAGCATTATGAATGATTTGGCGTAATTTCTCATCACCCATTTTTATACGACTAACCCAATAATAGCGTTTACCAATTTTGTTATATAGTGCTTTATATTGGTCTATATCGATATTTTCGATCTGCCTTAATGTAAAGCCTTTGGGGATTATTGGTAAGTCGGCCTCACGGCGGTTGCATAACTCAAGATATGTGACGAGCGTTCTAATTTTTGCCATAGGGTTTTGCTCACAATATTTAAACCAAACTCCAAATAGCGTTTCTAAATGGTTATTATGTAT
>JADGDI010000154.1 GCA_016744975.1 Hyphomicrobiales bacterium
ATATATATTGGCACGCCATTTTTTTTTTTTTTTTTAGTCGGTTCACCTGCCGCATTAACCAATGGGCCATTATGTTTTACCAGACCTTCTAACGATTCCCATGTTAAATTCAATCCATCAAAATCGGCATAACATTGTTCCAATTTGGTAACTATTTTAAGGCTTTGGGCGTTATGTTCATAACCGCCGATTGAGCTTAAACAATCATTTAACACATCTTCCCCGCAATGGCCGAAAGGCGTGTGCCCTAAATCATGTGAAAGGGCCAAACATTCCGCTAATTCTTGATTTAGCCCCAGCGCTTTTGAAATGGTACGGGCAATTTGAGCAACCTCTATCGTATGAGTTAGCCGATTGCGGAAATGATCGCCCTCGTGATTAACAAAAACCTGTGTTTTAAATTGCAAACGTCTAAACGCTGTTGTATGAATTATGCGGTCTCTATCGCGCTGAAATGCGCTGCGATGTAGGCTTTCTTGCTCTGCATAAAGTCGCCCTTTGCTCATACTGCTTTTTTGCGCATAGTCGCATAAAATAATTTCATAATTTTTAGGGTTAAAATTCATGGAAAAATACCTTATATTAGCAATTCATGACTGGCAATAACCCAAAACCTGTTAATTGACTATTAAATAGCGTATTTTTTAGCCACTTATCGCATATATGGTGAAATATATGGAAAATCCGACGGTTACAGAATCTGCTTTAAAACAGATTAAAATAATAATGAGTAAAGAAATTACTGATTCTAAACTCCGAATCTCTGTTTTAGGCGGGGGCTGTTCGGGCTTTCAGTATAAGTATGACATTGTTACCGAACAAGATGATGATGATTTAATGCTAGGCAACCAACAGGCCGCGGTTTTGATTGACCCCATGTCACTACCATTTCTTGCTAATGCGACAATTGACTATGTAAATGACATAGCAGGCTCAGCTTTTAAAATTACCAATCCAAATACTGCAGCAGAATGTGGTTGCGGTGTGTCATTCTCAATGTAATTTAGGTTAATATATAAGAGTATCCATATGATAAAACTAGAAAATTACAATTCAAGTAATTTAAAATGGTTGGTTGAACTGAATAATCAATGTGTGCCGATGGTAGACCCGCATGATGAAAAATCGATGTCAATAAACCTAAGCTATTGCTGCTCTACTTTGATTGCATCCAAAGATGGTGCACCACTTGGTGCAGTTATGTTAATGCGTGAAGGCACGCAATATCATAGCCGAAGTTATGCTTGGCATAGCATACAAAATGTGCAACATTTATATGTCGACCGCATCATTGTTAGTGATAAAGCCCGCGGGTTGGGTATAGGCCGATTATTATACCAAGAAGCAATGAAAACCGCTAAAATTGCGAAGATACCACTTACGGCAGAAGTGAATACCATTCCTGACAACCCACAATCACATGCATTTCACCTTGCTTTAGGGTTCAACGCCGTTGGTGAAATAGAGCATGAGCCGGGCTATGCAGTACGTTTTTATAAATATGAGGCCGGAAAATGAAAATAGCCAGTTGGAATGTAAATTCTATCAATGTGCGCCATCCAAATGTGGTTAAGTTTTTGCAAAAAGTCGAACCTGACATTCTTCTAATGCAAGAATTAAAAATGACCGATGAAAAATTCCCACGCGAAATTTTTGAAGATTTGGGATATAACGTGGCGACCCATGGCCAAAAAACATATAATGGCGTGGCGATTTTATCCAAACACCCTATTGATGAAGTAACCACTGGCCTACCATTTATAATTGATGGTGATGAAGATGAACAAAGCCGCTATATAGAAGCCGTTATAAGCATAAAAGACCAAGCAATTCGAGTTGCTTCCATCTATCTACCCAACGGCAACCCCGTGGATACCGAAAAATACCCATATAAATTACGTTGGTTCGACCGCCTAATTGCGCATGCAAAAACATTACTCAGCTATGAAGAGAAGCTACTCTTAGGTGGTGATTTTAACATCATCCCCACAGATGATGATGTTTGGGATGCAAAAGCCTGGCAAGGCGATGCTTTAATTTTACCACAAACCCGTGAAAAATATCGAATATTACAGAATCTCGGATTTACCGATTGTTTTGAAACTGCGATTGCAGAACCACATAAATATACTTTTTGGGATTATCAACGCGGGGCGTGGCCAAAAGATCATGGCATTCGTATTGACCATTTACTGGTGTCTAGTCAGTTGGCTGACCATTTAAAAACATGCCAGATTGAACGCTACACCCGTGATTGGGAAAAACCTTCCGATCACGTACCTATTATGGCAGTTTTTGATCTATAGACTTATATATAACAGGCAATAAAAAAGGCGACCAACTTTGGCCGCCTTTTAATTTATTAAACATATTCAATTTAATTAATTTTTTCCATGGCCGCCATTGCCGCTGGTTTCGTCACTTTCACAGCCACACTCGGCATCATAATTGACTTCATAACTGCCTCCAACATTAACTGAGAAGTTTGCACCGCTATTGAAATCATTTAATAAGTTATAGTTTGAATTGCCGTAATCTTGCGTCATCCCTTGAGATTGCGACTGAAATTGATATTGAGCCTGAAATTGATATTGAGCCTGAGCTTGCATCTGCGCCTGATATTGCATTTGTGCCTGATATTGCATTTGTGCCTGATATTGAGCCTGAGCCTGCATCTGCGCCTGATATTGGGCTTGCATTTGCGATTGATATTGCACTTGCACTTGATATTGGAATTGTTGATTTGCTGCATCTTGACAAATCATATAACCATTTGATGTTGCCCATGCTGCTCCACCGTCAGCACCATATGACCCATTTAGCGTGAAACAGGCTGATATGTGACTGCCATTTTTTCCATTGGCATTAACAC
>JADGDI010000155.1 GCA_016744975.1 Hyphomicrobiales bacterium
TCCTTTAATAGCGTTAAAATAGCAGGGTGGTGGCTAAGGATTCGGTTTAGAGGTTGTAATTCAAATAGTTTTGAATTTACGGTCTTAGAATAAAGCTCCAGTTGCTGTATGGATGAGTCATATATTTGTTTGCTAAAAAACCGATAGGCAACCAAATAACTTAAACCAAACAATAACACTGCAACACTAAGGGAATAAAATGTTTGTTTTAAAATATTTTTCACTTTACCAGCCATATTAACCGCAATTTGATAGCTTGATAACATGAATTAACTTAGAAGGGAAAGTTTGATGCGTATCAAAATGCATAAATATTGAATTTCGAGTAAAGGAATCATGGTTAAAGGCTAAATTTTGGGGTAACTATAAATTAAATTATTTCGGGTGAAAACAATGCATCATTTTAAGCGCATATCTCTTATTTTACTATTCTGTTTGCTTGCTTTAACATGGGTACAAAGGGCTAATTCGGCCGTTAGTCACCCAATGGATGGGTTAACGGCGGACGAAATAAGGTTGGTCGTTAAGCTCTTGAAACAAAATAAAATTGCCGATGATGACAGTCAATATCCATATATTGGTTTGTTAGAAATGCCAAAATCCACTCTAAAAAACTGGAAATATGGCGACACAATTAACCGCATGGCAAAAGTTGTTTTATACAAAAACAAGCAAACTTATGAAATTCAACTTCAACTTCCTGGTGGTGAGATATTAAGCCAGAAACGCGTAGATAATGTTGAACCAAGCGTTATGGCAAATGAATGGCATTTGGCACGAAAACTAACCCTTGAAAGCCCAGAGTTTTTTACCGCAATTAAGAAACGTGGCATTACCGATTTGGCTCAGATATATTGCTCGCCCAACCCTGGTGGCTATTTTGAGAAGAAAAAATACGATAATAAACGTATTTTTAAAGTACCTTGTTATGAGCGCAGTCATTCAAAGAACCACCTTTACGGACGGCCAATTGAGGGTTTGTTTTCTGTTGTCGATGTCGAATCTGCAAAAATATTAGAAATTGTAGACACAGGTGTGATCTCGACCCCCGAAGCTATTTTTGACTATGAAAGTGGCAAGAACAATCGCCCTGCCCTCAAACCAATATTCTCAATTTCGCCTCAAGGCAATAATTACACCATACGTGATGGCGTAACCGTTGACTGGCAAAACTGGCAGTTCCACATGCGGGTAGACAAGCGCGTTGGCACCGTGCTTTCAATGATAAAATTTAAAGATTCAGATGAATATCGTGATATCGCCTATCAAATGTCAATGGCGGAAATGTTTGTGCCCTACCAAGACCCAAGCGACAATTGGTATTATAGAACCTTTTTAGATAATGGGGAATTTGGGCTAGGGCTACTTACTAGTTCACTAACACCTGGTGCCGACTGCCCAGTTAATGCAACTTATTTGACAATAAACCTACCCAATGACAATGGTGAAGCTTTTAAAATTGACCGAGCTGTGTGTATTTTTGAGAGAAATTTAGGTGAACCATTATGGCGCCATGGTATCTCTGGTGAATATTCTAACCAAACTCGCCCAACGGTAGATTTGGTGGTGAGAACCATCCCAGTTCTTGGTAATTATGACTATATTGTTGATTATGTCTTTAGCCAAAATGGTAAGATAGATATCCGAATTGGCGCATCTGGTATTCTTGCTGTAAAAGGCGTTAATACCCAGTCTTTAAATGATGCATCGGCCAAGCAGGATACAAAATATGGTGCATTGGTTGCCCCAGCCATTGTTGCTCCATTTCACAGCCATCATTTTTCTTTTAGGTTAGATCTTGATGTCGATGGTCTTGACAATAATTTGGTTGGTGACATCATTACACAAGTAGAACTGCCAAAAAATAGCATTCGGCGCGGGATTTGGATGGCAAAAACCCTAGACATGCTTAAAGAAGGTGCAATGGCAAATAACCATATGGTCAAGCAATGGCGTGTTGTCAATAAAAACAAACAAACAAAGTTAGGGCACAACCCCTCTTTTCAGTTGGTTTTAGGACATTCCGCTACCAGTTTCAACCATCAAGATGACGCCCAACGCCGCGCTTTATTCACCCGCTCACCACTATGGGTGACACGCTATAATAAAGACGAACTCTACAGCGCTGGCGATTATCCGAACCAAAGCAAGGGCGGTGAAGGCATTGTAAAATTTGTTGCAGACCAGCAAAGCATCGACAATGAAGACCTTGTTTTATGGCCAACATTGGGCTTTGACCATTTACCAAGATCTGAAGATTGGCCTATTATGCCGAGTATGTATATGCAATTGACCATTCGGCCTTTTAATTTCTTTTATCAGAACCCAAATATGGATGTGCCACCGTTTTTTAGAGGCATGGGACCAATAGAAAATACCATTATTGATGAGAATAAAAATGAGTGAAACAGATTTTGATGTTGTAATTTCAGGTGCCGGCTCCATTGGGTTAGTATCTGCGTTATTATTGGCAAAACATAAGTTTAAAGTTGCGCTAATTGACCCAAAACCGCTTGATGCGATATGCAAGGTCGATGACACACGTAATATTGCATTAATGCAGTCGTCGCTCAATGTGCTAAAATATTTGGGTGTTTTTGATCAGTTTCTTGAACTTTCGCGGCCATTGCGTGAGTTGCGTATTGTGGATGCAACCAACCGGCTCATACGCGCCCCTGAAGTATTGTTTAAAGCCGCAGATTTGGATTTAGAATATTTTGCACTCAACATACCGATGGGGGCAATTTTAACCACATTATGTGCGGAGTTGGAGAATTATGATCATATCAAGTGCCTGTTTGGTCAACAGATATTGCATTGCGATCATTTGCCAAACCAACTAAATTTAACCTTAAGC
>JADGDI010000156.1 GCA_016744975.1 Hyphomicrobiales bacterium
TTTCCTAAGTTATGGGTTTTAAGACGCTTATCCAAATCATTGGTAATACCCGTATAGAGGGTATCATCTGCGCAAGATAGAATATAAACAACCCAATTTGACATTATTTAACCCACCCAAACATTAAAAACAGATGTGACATTTTTGATTCATTCTTAACATTAATATCTACGTTAATGTTAAGAATATAGACATTATTCAGGATCGGTATATTTTGAAACTTTATCCCTTAGTTTTAAGAATGTATGATGAGATTAATATGACGCAACAACGTAAGCAATTATATTTTATTTTATTTGTAGTTTTTCTGGAGGTGGTTGGCTTTGGTATCGTTATTCCCATTTTTCCGCAGTTACTTGGAGAATTGTCGGGGTTAATTCCTAGTGAAACTGCGAAAGTTGGTGGTTATTTAGTGGTTGTTTATGCGTTGATGCAATTTGTATTTGCCCCTATTACGGGTGGTCTTGCGGATCAATATGGTCGTCGGCCGATCATTTTATTTTCCTTATTTGTTTTTGTGATTGATTATATTTTACTGGCATTAGCACCTAATTTATTTTGGCTGGTTATTGGGCGGGTGATTGGTGGTATTGCTGGCTCGACTATTGGCACGGCCCATGCTTATGTGACAGATATTAGCAATAAGGACAATCGTACAAAATATTTTGGGCTTTTGGGTGCTGCGATGAGTGTGGGGTTGATTTTTGGCCCTGCAATTGGTGGGGTGCTTGGGGAAGTTGACTTGAGGTTGCCATTTTGGGTCAGTGCAGCTGTGATTGGTGTTGCCTTTATACTGGGGCTATTTATAATGCCTGAAAGTTTAAAGCCCGCGAATAAACGTAAATTTGATTTTTTACGTGCCAACCCAATTGGTGCATTAAAACAGATTGGGCAATATAAATGGGTTAGCGCTTTAATATTGGTGCTATGTTTTATGGAAATGGCAACCATTGTCTACCCAACGACCTGGGCATTTTATACAATTCATAAATTTGGTTGGTCAATGGCTGAAGTTGGTTACTCACTTACTTTTTTGGGCATATTCATGGTGGTTATGGAGGGCGGGATGGTTGGTATTATAACCAAAAAAATTGGTAATACTGGCGTGGCATATTTGGGGCTTAGTATATCGGCATTGTCGATGCTATTATATGGTTTGGCGACTCAAACTTGGATGATATATATCATTCTGGTTATTAATGCCGTCGGGGTGATAGGTTCGATTGGCTTGCGATCAATTATGTCCTATCAAGTGCCAGAGAATGCACAGGGGGAATTGCAAGGGGCTATTACCAGTGCGACCAGCATTGTTGCGATTTTCTCACCGCTTATTATGACACAAATATATGGTTTTACTTCCAACCCGCAGACTGACTATTATTTGCCTGGAACGGCCTATTTCGTTGGGGCAATTTTTGTGCTCATTGGCATGTTGATTTTTGCCAATGCAAACCGAAAGGCTAAATTTTCAACAAGGGAAAATGATCTTATGGATGAGCTTAAGAGACAAGATTAGGCTTGAAATTTATATTTAGTAATATTACTTAATGGACATTTTAAAAATTACACACCATATTGAATTTTTAATGGTGGTTGAACATGACCTGAAACAAAGTGGCTAAATATGAAACAGAGTCGTAGGCATTTATATTTTATCCTATTTGTTATTTTACTGGAAATAATAGGCATAGGTATTATTATTCCAATTTTCCCCAAATTATTAATGCAATTGGGTGATGTAAATTTAAGTGATGCTGCACGTGTTGGTGGTTATTTGGTGTTTGTTTATGCCATTATGCAATTTATTTTTGGGCCAATTATGGGCGGGTTATCGGATCAATTTGGCCGTCGTCCTGTGATTATGATTTCTTTGGTTATCATCTGTTTAGATTATATTTTATTATCTTGGGCGCCTTCTATCTGGTGGTTGGTTGTTGGGCGGATTATAGGCGGTATTGCTGGCAGTACAATCACCGCGGCTCATGCTTATATTGCAGATATTAGTGATAAAGAAAATCGTGCTAAATATTTTGGATTTTTGGGTGCTTCGATTGGCCTTGGGTTTATTTTAGGCCCTGCAATGGGTGGGTATCTTGGTGAAATTGATGTGCGCCTACCGTTTAAAATTGCGGCGATATTAATTGCTGCAACCCTTGTTTTTAGCTTCTTTTTATTGCCAGAAAGTTTGGCGATGGATAACCGAAGGAAGTTTGAATTTAAACGGGCAAGCCCAATTGGAACATTATTTGCAATTGCCAAATATAAGTGGGTTATTGGTTTGCTATCTGTATTTTTATGTTTGGAAATGGCTGGGCAAGTTTATCCGTCAATCTGGACATATTTTACCATTGAATCGTTTGGTTGGGGAAGCAAGCAAGTTGGTGTTTCGCTGATGGTTTATGGCATGTCAATGGTCATTGTTCAGGGTGCTTTGATCGGTCCAATCATCAAGAAGATTGGTATTATTAAGGCTGTTTTTGTTGGTTTTGGTGCTACCTTTTTTGGCTTGTTGGGTGTAGGGCTTATTCAACAAAGTTGGATGTTATATTCGCTGATGCCGATTATGGTTTTTGGTGGGCTTGCTACGGTGGGTATTCGAACTTTAATGTCACAACAAACCCCTGAAAATGCGCAAGGTGAATTACAAGGTGCGATTGCCAGTGTAATGAGCATTGTGGCGTTTGTCTCACCTTTAATGATGACGCAGATATTTGGTTATTTTACCAGTTCGGAAGCTTATATA
>JADGDI010000157.1 GCA_016744975.1 Hyphomicrobiales bacterium
ATCAGCGCCTGAACCAATTGCACTAAATGCTTCTGTTGCAGTGTAAAAACCAGGCACGCTATATAACCCTGCCAACTTTGTCATTCTGATAACATCGGGGTTGCTATTTGGCGAAATAATCAACCGCCCGCCTGCTTCTTGAACCATTTTTACCTGCTCAATGTTAAGCACAGTTCCCGCACCTATTAGTAGCTCATCGCCAAATGTTTCAGACATAATTTTTATACTGTCATATGGGTCTGGAGAATTAAGCGGCACTTCAACAATGCTAAAGCCAGCGTCTTTGATAGCAGATACAATGTCTAATACTTCATTTGGTCGAACCCCGCGAATGATGGCAATGAGCGGTAGTTTTTTTAATGCAGATTTGAGGGTCAGTTTTGCCATAATTATTTGTTAAGTCCTGAATTTGATATGAGTAAACCAGCTTGTTTTGCGATTGTATAAATGCCTAAATAGGCAGCATATTCAACATTAATCAATTCATGTTGAATATTATGTATTCTAAGTGCTCGGCTATATAATATATTCATATTAGATGCGCCAACCAAACAAATCGGGCGGCCTGAACTTTTAACAAAATTGCTAATTTCATTACCAATAATAAGGCCCGAAACATAGTCAGAAACTTGCCTTGGCTGTAGCTCCCCCATTAAAACGTCACTTCGTGCGCTAAATAACTGATGGGTAAGCCCGCCAGGTTTATTTGCATGTAAAACACCTTTTTCAAAAGCGTTATGGCAACCTTCAATGTCAGAATTCTGCTGGTTTAAATGCGCCAAAATACTATGCTTCATTAGTATATTATAAAATTCTCCACTCATATAAGTGCTAAAGAATTCAATCTTTTGCTGCTTTATTTCCATCCATTTTGAATGGGTTCCAGGCAAACAGTAAATTGGGTTTAACGCCAGAAATTCAGGCCTATCTTGCTTTAAGATTTGCATCGCACCAAACACCTGAGCTTCTTCACCACGTGCAACATCATTTTGGCCAAATTCTGACTTACACTTTATGCCAGCGACGATATTAACATTCATCGATTTTGTAGCAATTCTATGTATGTTCTGGCTTAAATCATCAAGGCCAGTCGGGCAACTTAAGTAATCCACCTCCTGCCAACCATGTTGACTGCCAACCATACCAGACAAAACGATTGGTAGCTTTTTAGATAAGCGCCAATTTGCAAGTTGTAATTTCAATGTCGGCTCATAATCACTTTGGCGAAGATTTAACATGCCATTTTCCGAGCTTATTTTATCAAGTAAATTACCATCAACATCCAGCGCAAGTGCTCTAAGGTTTGTACTGCCCCAATCTACTGCAATCATGGCAATCTTTAAATTTTGTGTATCATCGGTCATTTTAATGAGCCATTATCATAGAATGAGTTTGTCTTTTAATGAGCATTGTGTCACTTTTCGTTAAGTGGAACTTAGTTCCATTAATTTTTACTATTTAGAAATAATAGTCAAGTAATATTTTGCTTTAATTCGAGCAATTCTTGGAGCCAATCTATGCAAGCAACAAAGAACACAACTTCTCTCAAAAAAGCTTTGCAGCTGTTATCATGCATAACCAAAGCCAAACAACCGCTTGGGTTTTCAGAATTGGTAACACAAACAAAAATCCCCAAAGCCACGGTTCATAGAATATTGGCAAATTTACAACAAGAATCCTTAATAAGGTTCGATAGAATTAGCGAATGTTACCATGCTGGGTATGGGCTGCTCGAATTAGCACAATCAACATGGGAAAATATTGAAGTGCGGCAATTAGCGACGGATCAACTGGAACAATTGTCAAATTTAACGGGTGAAACCATTCATTTAGCCGTGCTTGATGGCGGTGATATAATTTACATCGATAAAATCGAAAGCAACAAGAACCTGCGTCTATATTCAAGCATTGGCAAAAAAGCATCTGCATATTGTACAGGTGTTGGTAAGGCAATATTGGCTCACTTAAAAGCGACAGAACAACATGCCGCAATTGAACAACAATCATTCCAAAACTTCACCAAAAACACAATAACTAATAGCAAAGCACTGGTTGCTGATCTGACTCAAATTAAACAACAAGGCTATGCAATTGACAATGAAGAGCATGAACAAGGCATATACTGCATTGCAGCACCAATATTTGATAGAAATGGCATCATATTAGCAGCAATCAGCGTAACATTCCCATTATTTAGAACAGAAAAAGCTCAATTAAAAGCATATCAGCCTGCTATAAAACAAGCTGCTTCGCAAATATCTAAACGACTCGGCTATGTCATAAAGGCGTAGCAAATATAGGCATCGTTATTTTGGCAAAACCCAGTCTGAACGTGGGAAATGGCAGGTATAGCCATTGGGTTGGTTTTTAAGATAGTCTTGATGCTCACCTTCAGCCTCCCAGAAATCACTCACTGGCGTCACTTTAGTAGCCACTTTATTAGGCCATAAACCAGTTGAATTAACATCATCAATAGTCTTAAGGGCAATTATACGTTGCGCCTCATCTATATAAAAAATCTCAGATCTGTAGCTAGTCCCCACATCTGCGCCTTGACGATTCTCGGTAGAAGGGTCATGAATTTGAAAAAAATACTCCAATATGTTTCGATAGCTGGTTACATTTGGGTCAAACAAAATCTCAATTGCCTCGGCGTGGTTTCCATGGTTACGATAAGTTGCATCTTCAACTTCTCCACCTGTATATCCAACTCGAGTAGCACTTACACCGACCTGTTTACGAA
>JADGDI010000158.1 GCA_016744975.1 Hyphomicrobiales bacterium
ATCTTAACCATTACCCCCACTTACAGCCAGCCCACTTATAATAATGTCTATCGCGGCGAAATACTTGGCATTCAACAAAAAACCCGCTAAGAACAAGAAACAAAAAACAGAGCTATATATATAAGGTAAGATAAATTGAGCGAAATTAGATATAATGCCCCCGAAAAAGAAGCTTTTTGGCAAAAAGCATGGGCAGACAAACAATTATTCAATGCCAGTGATGATTTTACCAAGCCAAAATATTATGTGTTAGAAATGTTTCCTTACCCCTCTGGCAACCTACATATGGGGCATATTCGCAACTATACAATGGGCGATGTTATCGCCAGATATAAACGTGCCAAAGGCTTTAATGTTTTGCATCCAATGGGTTGGGATGCCTTTGGAATGCCTGCCGAAAACGCCGCCCAACAACACAATGTCCACCCTGGCGAGTGGACTTATAAAAACATTGCCAACATGCGCAATCAACTTAAAGACATGGGTTTTTCATTTGATTGGAGTCGCGAGTTTGCCACTTGTGATGTTGAATATTATGGCAAACAACAAGCATTATTTTTGGAATTTCTGGCCGCTGGCTTGGTTGATCGTAAAAAATCCCGGGTTAATTGGGACCCTGTCGATAATACAGTATTGGCCAATGAGCAAGTCATTGATGGTAAAGGCTGGCGCTCAGGCGCCGCTGTGGAACAGCGCGACTTAACCCAATGGTTCTTTAAAATCACTGACTTTGCAGATGATCTAATCACCGCATTAGATGATTTAGACGGCTGGCCAGAAAAAGTCCGCACCATGCAATCCAACTGGATAGGCCGCTCAGAAGGTATGGAAATTTCATTTGAATTAAGTGATTCGCCCATCGCTTTTTCGGACTTAAAAATCTATACAACCCGCGCCGACACATTATTTGGCGCCAGCTTTATGGCCATTAGCGCTGGCCATCCTTTAGCGTTAGAGCTTGCAAAAAATAGCCCGAAAGCAGCTGATTTTATATCAGAATGTAATAAAATTGGCACGACCGAAGAAGCCATCGAAACCGCAGAGAAAAAGGGCTTTGATACAGGCATAACCGCAATACACCCGCTAGATTCCACTATTAAGTTACCCGTTTATATCGCAAATTTTGTATTAATGGGCTATGGCACAGGTGCCGTTTTTGCCTGTCCCGCCCATGATCAACGTGATTTGGATTTTGCCCGCAAGTATAATTTGCCCGTTAAATGCGTTGTTGCAACTGACGATATTGACTTGGCAGATTTTAATAAAAACAGCCAAGAAGCCTATACTGGCGAAGGTAAATTGGTTAATTCTCAATTTCTAAATGGTATGAATGTTGAAAAAGCAAAAGCCGCAGTAGCCGACCGCTTAGAGAATCAAACTATAAACGGTCATGCCCAAGGCATTCGCAAAACCAATTATCGCCTGCGTGACTGGGGCATCTCGCGCCAACGCTATTGGGGTTGCCCAATTCCAGTGGTTCATTGCGATGAATGCGGCACAGTGCCCGTTAATAAATCCGACCTGCCTGTAAAATTACCCGATGATGTCAGCTTTGATAAACCTGGCAATCCACTAGACCATCACCCAACTTGGAAAAATGTCCCCTGCCCTAAATGCGCAAAAGCTGCAACACGTGAAACCGACACATTTGATACTTTTATCGACTCGAGCTGGTATTATGCACGTTTTTGTGACAGCAACGCCAAGCAAGCAGTTAACAAACAAGCTGCAGATTATTGGCTAGGCGTCGATCAATATATTGGCGGCATCGAACATGCCATTTTGCA
The DNA here is from genome assembly GCA_016744975.1 of Hyphomicrobiales bacterium. Taxonomy (GTDB): domain Bacteria; phylum Pseudomonadota; class Alphaproteobacteria; order Rhizobiales; family OSC116; genus OCS116. The sequence continues at coordinate 1,788 of JADGDI010000158.1, forward strand.
TTTACTATATTCAAGGTTTTTCAATCGTGCCATGCAAATTTGCGGCTACACTAGTTTAAAAGAACCATTTACCAATTTATTCACTCAAGGCATGATCACCCATGAAACCTATAAAGATCAAGCAGGCGATTGGGTTAATCCAGAGTTTATATTACTAGAAACAGATAATAAAATCCGCACTGCCAAACATTCTGAAACTGGCGAAACCATTCAAATTGGCTCTATAGAGAAAATGTCCAAATCAAAAAAGAATGTGGTTGACCCAACAGATTTTGTTACCAACTTTGGCGCTGATACCGCCCGTTGGTTTACAATATCTGACAGTCCACCAGAGCGTGACTTTTTATGGACGGACGCTGGCGTTGATGGCTCGTATAAATTTACCCAGCGTATTTGGCGGATGATTGTTGAATTCACCCCAACATCAAAAATTGACCTGTCCATAACACCCAATAATTTGGACGCTCAGAGCGCCTCACTGCGTGTTATGACCCACAAGTCAATTAAAAGCACATCACAGGCGATTGAAAATTTGCATTTTAACGTCGCAATCGCTCAAATTTATATGCTAATCAACCATATAGCGAGCTTTGCAGCCAAGGCGGATAAAGATGACGCTGACGCAATTTGGTGCTTATTTGAGGCTCAAACCGCTTTGATTCAACTTTTCGCACCCATTATGCCACATTTAGCCGAAGAATGCTGGCAACAATTAGGCCATACAAATTTAGTAGCCCAAACCCCATGGCCAGAATTTGAAGAAAATCTAACCATCGATAATACTGTCAATATCGCCGTTCAAGTGAATGGCAAAAAACGTGACATATTAACCATTGCCAAAGATGCCAGCAAAGATGACG
>JADGDI010000159.1 GCA_016744975.1 Hyphomicrobiales bacterium
ACATTCCAAAGTGGATTAAATACATTGGTGACAGAAATGTGAGAACACTTGAAGACGCAAAACAATATATTATTAATAAAAACATTGAAACAATATAACTTACTGACAGCATATATCAGCAATTAATCCGTTCACTATAATCAGCTGTTGAAAGCGCAGTTAAACACTGCTATAGCCTTTTACAAGTTAATATAAGGATATAATCATGGCTATACAACGCACATTCTCTATCATCAAACCTGATGCAACGAAACGTAACCTTACTGGTAAAATCATCACTAAATTTGAAGCTGCAAACCTTCGTATTGTGGCCTCTAAGCGCATTAAAATGAGCCAAGCTCAAGCTGAAGGCTTTTATGGCGAACATAGCGAACGCCCTTTCTTTGGCGAATTAGTAGAATTTATGATGTCAGAACCTGTTGTTGTTCAAGTGCTTGAAGGTGAAGATGCGATTGCAAAAAATCGTGAAGTCATGGGCGCAACAAACCCTGAAGATGCAGATGCAGGCACAATTCGTAAAGAATTTGCTCTTAGTATTGGCGAAAATTCAGTACACGGTTCAGACTCACCAGAATCAGCTGCACGCGAAATAAAATTTTTCTTCTCAGATGATGAGTTAGTTGGATAATCGCTTTTACAGCATTAAAAATCAAAAGCAGTCACAAATTTTGTGACTGCTTTTTTATTGAAGCGTTGAGTTAATAAACTGATATAACTATTTGATGTTAGTAAGTATGAAGAGTTGGTGAGTAAAGACTAGGCTCTGCAACCAAGTCATTTTTATGCCGAACAATGTCACCATCCAAATAGCAGCTTTTCTCGGCAATCATTCGCAATACATGCGGATATAATTGATGTTCAGCTTCAAATACACGGCCGCTTAAGCTTGCAACATCATCATCAGATAAAACAGGCACCGCAGTTTGAGCAATAATTGGGCCACTATCCAGCTCTAATGTTATGTAATGCACTGTGCAACCAGTAATTTTAACGCCAGCCTTGAGTACTCTCTCATGCATATGCATACCTTTGAAAGACGGTAGCAAAGATGGGTGAATGTTAATTTGTTTACCAAGCCAAGTGGTAACAAACGCTTCGGTTAATATTCGCATAAAGCCTGCATGGCATACCAATTCCACACCATTTTCAATTAAATGATGGTGCATTTCTGCTTCAAATGCTGGCCGGTCAGCAAAATTTTTATGGTCAACTACCACAATATTAACAGCTTCATCCTTGGCAATCTGAACACCTTTTGCATCAGGGCGGTTGCAAATCACCACCGCCACTTCAACTGGAAAGTTAGGTTGCTTGCAAGCACGAATAATCGAATGCATGTTACTGCCACGACCAGATATTAAGATGCCAATTTTCAGCTTTTGCATGATTAATAGCCTGCTTAAAGAGAAAATTTACCAGAATAAACAACCTGCCCACCGTCTTGGTTAATAATTTTACCAAGTGAGTAAGCCGTTTCGCCATTGTCATTCAACACTTTAATGACTGCATCGGCTTGTTGAGGCTTCACCACCATAATCATACCTACACCACAGTTGAATGTTTTAAGCATTTCAGCAGCTTCCATACCACCATGTTCTGCAAGCCACGCAAATACTTTTGGTATTTGAAGTTTATCTAAATTAATCTCGGCACAGATATTATCACGCAATACACGCGGTAAGTTCTCAGTAATACCACCACCAGTTATATGCGCCAATGCCTTAACACCAGTGGTTTGGCGAATAGCAGCAAGGCAAGATTTTACATACATTTTCGTGGGTACAAGCAAAGCTTCACCAAGGGTTTTCCCATCAGCAAATGGCGCATTATCGCTTAACTTTGCTCCAGATACTTCAACAATTTTTCGCACAAGTGAAAAACCGTTTGAATGTATGCCGTTGGATTTAATACCCAAGATCACATCACCTTGGGCAATGTCTTTGCTTGGTAAAATCTGGTCTCGTTCAACTGCGCCAACACAAAATCCTGCAAGGTCATATTCACCTTCGCCATACATGCCTGGCATTTCGGCAGTCTCCCCGCCAATTAATGCTGCACCTGCTTGAATACAACCTTCGGCAATACCCGCAATTACATCTTTTGCAACATTTAACTCTAACTTCCCTGTGGCAAAATAATCTAAGAAAAATAGTGGCTCGGCACCTTGAACAACTAAATCATTAGCGCACATTGCAACAAGGTCAATACCAACAGTGTTATGAATTTCAGCTTCAAAAGCAACTTTAAGTTTGGTGCCAACGCCATCATTTGCAGCAACCAGTACAGGGTCTTTCATGCCAACAGCTTTTAAATCGAACAAACCACCAAAACCACCTAAATCAACATCAGCACCAAGTCTACTGGTGGATTTTGCGAGTGGCTTAATATCATCAACCAATTTATTGCCAGCGTCAATATCAACCCCTGCATCTTTATAAGAAAGGCTATTTTTGCGATCAGAGTTACTCATATGAAATCCATTCAATTGCCAGAATAAAATGTTGAACCATTTCCTGTCTTTTTAGCCTTAACCAGTCATTTATAAAAGTAAAAAATGGCAATATCGGTGCTTTTAAGGTTTAATTAACATTTTAGATGATGTTTTGTTATTCATATTATATTCATAATGTTTATACTATGAAC
>JADGDI010000015.1 GCA_016744975.1 Hyphomicrobiales bacterium
GCATAGAAATTAAAAAGGATTTTTATGTGGAGAATGAACAAGTAAAATAGAATGTCTGAAAAACCAACATTATATTTTTCAAGAGATATCGAATGGCGAGAATGGTTGCACATCAATTATAATAATTAAAATATGGGCCAAACAATCTTCCGCTCAACCCATGAAATATAATATATTTAGTTGAATAAATCCGAAACAGATTCTTCAGCCGCTGTTCGTTTAATGGCTTCGCCAAACAGTTCAGCAATAGTAATCACTCTAATATTTTGAGCTGTCAATACCGCCTCATTAGCACCGATAGAATCAGTAATAACCAAATTTTTCAAATTGCTATTTACAATTCGAGATACGGCACCACCAGACAAAACACCATGCGTAATGTAAGCGGTAACTGATTTTGCGCCTGCAGCTAACATCGCATCTGCTGCATTACACAATGTGCCGCCACTATCAACAATATCATCAACCATAATACAATCATAACCAGAGACATCACCAATAATGTTCATCACTTCAGAAACACCAGCTTTTTCACGGCGTTTATCAACAATTGCCAAAGGCGCATTGATCCTTTTTGCTAATGATCTAGCGCGAACCACACCACCAACATCAGGTGATACAACCATGACTTTTTCATTGTCAAACTGCTCTAAAATATCCCGCACCATAACAGGTGCGGCTTGTAAATTGTCTGTTGGAATATCAAAAAAACCTTGGATCTGACCAGCATGCAAATCCATCGTCAATACCCTATCAACACCTGCCCGAGTGATCAAATTGGCAACCAATTTTGCACTAATTGGTGCCCGTGGTGCAGGCTTTCTGTCTTGCCTTGCATAACCAAAATACGGCATTACAGCTGTGATACGCCGTGCAGAAGCGCGGCGCAATGCGTCGGTAATGATCAGCAATTCCATTAAATTATCATTGGTTGGGTAAGAGGTGGATTGCACGATGTAAACATCGTCGCCTCGAACATTTTCTTTAATCTCTACATATATTTCTTTGTCAGCAAAGGTTCTAACAATGCTATCTGTCAGCTCAAGGCCTAAATATTTTGCTATTTTTTCTGTAAGGGGAAGATTCGAATTACCAGCAACCAGTTTCATGGCGATAGACTCTCTTTAGTGCTGATAATAAATAGTCTTGGCACTATCTAAATCAGACAGGTGGGATAACGACAACAAGTATGTTTTCATACTTGCCCGCTTTCTACCAGTGAAGCTGAGTCAATTCAACTAGTTTACGATGATTCCAAAAACAAAACAAAAATCTGTTCAAAACCTGGATTATTTGTCAGTTTTTTTCTCAAGTGCTTCTATCCGCGCAACCAATTGCTCATTTTCAATGGCCATTTTTGAAACCAATTGCTTTAGGGCATCAAAATCCTCGCGGCGTACAAGTTCCATATCGTTAATCCACTTTTCACCTTGGTTTTTGGCCATTTCCTTAGCTTCGTCGTAAACTCCTTCAGCTGCACTTACCGCGCTGGTGGTGAATTTCGCAAAATCATCAAATAACTTATTATTGGTTTGGGTCATATCATTATTCCTTAATATTTTTCAATCTCTATACACATTTAAGATCAGAGTTGATGAATTACAATTATTATTATCTATATGGACAAGTTTTAATAAAATATGGGCAAAGCTGGTTAAATTCTTCTAACCATGCGACCAAAACAGTATGATCATCACGCCACTGGCCTATGTTTTGGCCAAGCTTAGTGCCATTTTTTACATCTGCATTTATACGAATATCCAAATATTCCAATAATACTGCCAAGCTGATATTTACAATGTTCAGCTTTTGTAATGAAGGCAAGTTTTCTACAAACCAGCACAAACCTTTGTTCAATTTAGCCATTTGCATATCTACAATCTCTTGACAAAATTTTTCTGCGGGTCGAAGCCGACTCTCATATACGACCAATACAGCCGCATCAGTAATACCTGCAACCAACTTAGCTTCAGTCAACTTCAAATATTTATCAGCCCCGCTTGGTAATATTTTTTCACTACTACCAATTTCATCCAAATATTCTATTATCACTTCACTGTCATAAATTGCACCACCTTTAGCCAATAATAAAGTTGGTATTTTACCCAATGGGTTTTCTAATTCCAAAGGGTCATTCACGTCATGCGTCTTAGCGTTTTGAATATCCACCAAGCCACAAAGACCATGATGTTCAATTACAACGTCAACCTTTCTGCAAAAAGGAGAAGGTGTATTATGTAGTAAAGTCATTCGTTTCAGCATATCATTTATCTTCCTTAGAATAGGCACCCATTGACAAATTAAAATTAAACATTAGCTAATATACATCAACCATAAGTGAGGTAAATATGTCAAACTTTAAAATTCCAGAAATCAATATATCACGCCATACTGCTCAAGCGGGCATGGATGACGACATTGACTTTGAAATTAAAGGCCAAGAAATGCAATTTGTAGAAATTGAACTTGACCCTGGTGAAAGTGCGATAGCAGAAGCTGGCGCTATGATGATGAAAAATTCAAACATCACAATGGATAGCGTGTTTGGCGATGGCTCAAACAATGAGCAACAAGGTGGTTTTTTTGACAAAATGCTCGGCGCGGGCAAACGTTTAATCACTGGTGAAAGCCTTTTTACCACCGTATTCACCCACCAAGGTCATGGCAAAGCCAAAGTCTCTTTTGCGGCACCTTATGCAGGGCATATCATCCCTGTTAAGTTGGATCAAATCGGTGGTAAAATCATCTGCCAAAAAGATGCATTTTTATGCGCGGCAAAAGGAGTTTCCATCGGCATTCACTTTCAGAAAAAAATAATGACGGGCTTATTTGGTGGCGAAGGTTTTATCATGCAAAGCCTTGAAGGCGATGGTTGGGCATTCATTCATGCTGGTGGTACATTGGTTGAACGCGAATTAGCGCCCGGTGAAATATTGCATGTCGATACGGGCTGCTTAGCGGCAATGGAGCCAACGGTAGACATGGATGTCGAACGCGCAGGCAATATTAAATCCATGATATTCGGCGGAGAAGGCGTATTTTTTGCAAGGCTCCAAGGCCCAGGAAAAGTGTGGATCCAATCATTGCCATTCTCGCGCTTAGCTGGCCGCATGTTTGCTAATGTACCACAATCAGGCGGTTCACAAGGTGAAGGTTCAATATTGGGCGGTGTAGGTCGCTTGTTAGATGGCGATAATTTTTAATATTTTTCAAAAATTTCACATCCAAAGCCCAATCTATTCAACTAGCTTGGGCTTTTATTTTTTTCGCTTTAAACAACAATAAGACCAGCAATCCAGTCCCCATTGTTTACAAACCTTCATCAATTAATCTAAAATCATAATTACCGACAATTGCCGACCTTCATTTTCTTGTTGATTATGAGTAGCGCGGCGATGGGAGTAAAGTATATCTTTATTAATATAAGTATCTATCTGAATATTATTAATATTTTCGACACCAACATTGTCTAAAATTTTGGCGGCAAGGCCAGGTAAGTTAAACATATAATGTTCAGGCCGTTCAGCTTTGCTAAAATAGGCTGAATATTCATAGCTTTGGCGGGTGAATTTCAAAACAATCTCTTTACCCACCTCATAGCTTTCACCAGCAATCGCAGGGCCAACCGATGCCACAATTTCATTCAGATTAGCACCCATCGACACCATTTTCTTTACGGTTGCCTGAATAATCCCCGCATAAATACTCGGCCACCCAGCATGCACCGCCGCCACCATATCGCCATCGCCAGAACTCAGTAAAATCGGCACACAATCGGCGGTTCTAACACCCAATGCCAAACCTTTTTGTTGGGTGATAATCGCGTCCGCCACTGGTTCAGGTATCATCAACCCGCCTTTTGCCACATGTATATCTTTTTCATGCACCTGCTTTACCGTAAATAAACGACTGCGACTAATGCCAAGACTTTGGCAAATAATATTCATATTGGCTTCAATATCCGTGGGGTCATCCAACGAAGTTTCGGGCAAACCCGTATTTAAAGATGAAAACTCACCCCGTGAAACACCACCCAAACGAGTCGTGAAACAATGCTTAATTTGAGGTATATTGGTGAGATTTTGAGCCAAAAAGCACGGTAATTTGCCCATATTTTGCAGTTTTTTGTGCATTTTCGACCCTTTTTTAGCTATTTTTGTCATTTTTTAGCAGTCTTTTGTCGCTTTTTGGCTGTTTTTTACCAAAAGTCTGTGCTTTTTTACTATTCTAGCCCAAATCCAACGGGTGTAAACTCACAATTATGCAAACATAAAACCTTAAATAAGTTTCCCATCTCATCTTCGCCTATCAATCGGTTAAGGGCTTGGGCAATTTGCATTTCCTGCTCAGGGTTTTTAGAAATAAGCATTTGCGCCCGCAAGCCAATTGCCAAATCACCCAAAAACTCCGCTTGGCTTACAACAGTACTCGCCATAATATTTTGCGCATTCGCTGCTTCTTTTAGGCTGGTAAAATTGACATGTGCGGTGATATCTTGTTTGCCTAAATTTTTAAATATTTTAGCATATTTATGGGCTTTAACCGCTTGCAAGCTATCACCAAAACCATGCCCATCATGGCCATAATCAATGATTAAGGCCACACCGCCATTACGTTTCAAAACCTCGATTATCTTGCCTAAATAAAACAAACTAGCAGGGCTTTGTTCAAATATCGCGCCATCAACCGCGCGGTCTTTTAATATATTTGGCAACGCAACTTTTGCCGCTTGCATCGATAATGTTGGGCCAATTTTACCATCTTTAACCCCAACCATACGCTCATACCAAGCGCCGTCCAAAAACTCATATTGACTGATTGGTAAAGCATCAAAAAACTCGTTGGCAACAAATAGACAAGGCGATGAATTAATTGATGTTTTTAACCCATCAAGATTTTCGTGCCAAGTAATTTGACCCTCAAAGCTCGCTAATTTTTCTCGCTGCATCTGAACCAGTTTTGGACTCAGCTCGACCATATGAATGTTAAGTTTATATTTACTCTTAAATTTAGCCATTGAGCGTAAAATATCAGCCATCAAAGTACCGCGCCCAGGGCCAAGTTCGATGATATTATAATCATCAGATGCAGGCATTTTATCAATCGCATCGACCAGCCACAGGCCAATAATCTCACCAAACATTTGGCTAATTTCAGGCGCAGTGGTGAAATCCCCATCTTTGCCAAACACTTCAGATTTTATATAATAACCTTCGCTTGGGTGGGATAAGCATATCTGCATAAAGTCCGATATGCCAATCATGCCTTTTTCCGCGATATAGTTTTTTAAAATATTTTCTATCACTAGGCTATACTTCTTCTGATAAGGTATCAGCTTGAGGTTTTGGTTTATAATTTTCAACCTTTTTCTGAGCTGATTTTGAAGTAATAATCAACCAAGTACCAAGCAATAAAACTGGTAAAGATAAAATCATACCTTGCGTAATAAAACCAAGATAATAGCCAATCTGCGGATCTGGAACTCGATAAAACTCAACAAATATACGGCTTGCACCATATATTAAACCAAACACCCCAGCCGTTAGACCAGGTCTTTTCAGGCTTTTAAAGTGCCAAACCATAATGAATAAAATAATGAATGCAACCACACCTTCAAGCAGGCCTTCATATAATTGGCTCGGATGGCGCGGTACACCGCCGCCATTAGGAAAACGCACTGCCCAAGCCACATTGGTAACATGTCCCCATAACTCATCATTAATAAAATTTGCAATCCGGCCAAGTAATATACCAATTGGTAATGCGGCCATTGAAACATCAAATAGATGACGATAATAAACCTTTTTATATCGAGCAAAAATCATAACCACCAATGCCGAGAAAAATATACCGCCGTGAATGGACATGCCGCCATCCCAAATCTTGAATATATCCATTGGGCTTTCTAGATATTTTTCTAAATTATAAAATAGCACATAACCCATACGACCACCTGAAAACACACCAAAAATAAAGGTGTAAAATGCCATGTCGTCAATCAAATCAGAGTTCAAATTATAATGTTTCTGCCACAATTGTTTTTTACCAACCAGTATCTTCATATAAAAAATACTCAATAGCAAACCTACTAAATATGCCATACCATACCATTTAACCGATACTGGCCCTAAAGCAAAAATTACGGGGTCAATTTGCGGGAAGGCAAAGCCAATTTCATTTTCCATAAAACACTCTAATAAATTTAATTTCCGACAGCTTATCCTATCTAATCTAAAATCAAAATATAATTCTCATCATCCAAGCAGAATCCTACACAATAAAAAAGCCTACATTAAAAAATGTAGGCTCAAAACAATATATGTAATTTTAGTAGCAATTACATTGCATCCACTTCTTCATATATTCTTTTATATACTTTTTTAGCATTACCTTTTTGTTTAAGAGCTTTTACGGCTTCATAATTGACTTTATAATCGCCTACTAAAATTAAACCAACCATGCCCATGCCACGGTGTGGGGTGCAAAAGTAACTATATGTACCTTCTACATCAAAAGTAATTTCTGCATCTTTACCAATTTTGGTCTTCCAATTTTCAGCCCCTTCAGGAATGCCTTTTTTATCAGACTGACTATTATGGCCTTTACTTTTTGAAACAAACTTCACAGTATCGCCCAGCTCAATTTTAAGAACTTTCGGATAAAATGTATTGCGCTCTTTTTTGTTATCTGGGTTTTTGTTATACATAAAAACTTCGTGTGTTTTTGCCCAAGCTGCACTCATACCAGCCGCCGATGAAATTGCTACAATCGCAACTGCGATAATTGAATTACGTAACATATGTGCTCTCCATTAAAATTTAATTTCTTTTAGGCTTCATATTTGTTTGATGCAAGTCATTATTAGTTATTATTCTTTATATATATTAGATAGTTAACTTGCTTTTTGTACATTATTGACGCAGTTTAAAGCAATTTGGAAATGTGGAAAACTATGCCATAGCTTTTAATTCAAAAAATAGTCACTATATAAAACCATATAGCCTAAGGAGCAATAAAATGAATGACCCGCATGTCGCACAAAAAATAATGACTTATGATGCCGCAAAAAAAGATATGGTTTTGGCCTATATCATCTGGTTTTTCTTGGGTACTTTTGGTGTGCATCGCTTATATATCGGCAAAACCATATCAGGTATATTAATGGCAATATTCCACATCTGCGCCTGGGCATTGACCATAGTATTTGTGGGTTTCATCGGGCTTGCAATCATTGGCGTAATTTGGCTTATCGATGCATTATTTTTGGCAGGCTGGGTCGAAGATTACAACCTTCAACTTGCCAATCAAATTGGGTAGAACCCTAATATTTTGCCGTAATGCAAATATATTACGAAGAATTAATCCCCATTAATCCAGAACAATCGTTAAACTATATGAAAATCAGTCAAAAAGGGTTACCCTCATTCCAATAGAGTGTGATTCTAGCTGCTAAATTGAGTAATAGTTTAATATGAATGATAAAGATAACAGTCGTAAAGGCCAAATCATTGGTTTTGGTGGGGTGTTTTTTAAAGCCAACCGCCCAAGTGACTTAGCCCAATGGTATAAAAACATCCTTGGCGTACCTGTTACTGATGGCGGCGTTGCATTGTTCAAACGCTCTGATAATCAAGACTTCGCTGAAAATGATGTAACCCTTTGGGCGCCATTTGAGCAAGATAATAATTATTTTGCGCCGTCAAATTCAAGTTTTTTAGTAAATTATCTGGTCGATGACCTTAATATGCTTTTGGACCGTTTAAAAAATCATGGTATTTTGCCTGTTCAACCGATTGAAATTACCAAAGATGGAAAATTTGCATGGATTATGGATCCTGAAGGCAATAAAGTAGAATTATGGCAGCCCTTAAGACCTGAAGATCAAGCTTAATTCTGTTTTATATCAATCTAATTTATTGTATTTAGACCATCAAGCTTTTTCATCAAGACTATTCACCTTCAAATGCACAAATTGCACTTGCCTTAACACCAATTTCAGCCAGTTTACTCCCGCCGCCCAGCTCTGGTAGATCAACGATAAAGCCTGCATGTTCAACTGTTGCGCCCAACCGACGGATCAGCTTAACTGCCGCAATTGCCGTGCCACCTGTCGCTAACAAATCATCCAGTAATAGTATTTTTTGTCCTTTGGCCACTGCGTCAACGTGAATCTCAACAATTGCAGAGCCATATTCTAATTGATATTCTTCAGAAATGACATTGGCTGGCAATTTGCCTTTTTTACGAATGGCAACAAAGCCTTTGCCCATTTCTATTGCAAGCGCACCACCAATAATAAAACCGCGCGCATCAATACCAGCAATTAAGTCAAATTCTTCGTTCTTATACAGTTCGGCAAGTTGTTTGATCACCTGCTTCATGCCTTCAGCATCTGCAAATAATGTGGTTACATCCCTAAACATGATACCTGCATGAGGGTAATCAGGAATAGTCCGAATAAGCGGCTGAATGTTAAAGCTCATGGTTTATCCTTTTAAAACACGCCCTGCAACGGCGTCTAATTTCGCTAATAATTGAGGTTCTCTGGACTCTGGTTTCGTCATTAAGGCATATTCTAATGCCCTGTCAGAACCAATAGAGCAAGTTGGATGTTGGCGCGGAAAAGTTTCTAATAACTTCAACACCAGTTTTGATGCATTTTGGTTATTCTGCGCTAAGACTGCTAGAATTTTAGGGATATCAACTTCGCCATGCTCAGGGTGCCAACAATCATAATCTGTTACCATTGCAACTGATGCATAGCAAATTTCGGCCTCTCGGGCTAATTTTGCTTCTGGCATATTGGTCATGCCAACCACGTCACACCCCCAACTACGGTATAACTCACTTTCGGCCAAGCTACCAAATTGTGGGCCTTCCATTGCCAAATATGTGCCATTAAGGTGGCTATTAACACCTATTGATTGGCAGCTATCATAAACCCTTTTCTTAAGATCAGGACTTATGGGATAGGCAAGAGAAACATGGGCGACAAGCCCTTTACCAAAAAAACTTTTTTCTCGATTTACAGTGCGGTCAATATATTGATCAAGCACTACAAAGTCACCAGGAGCGAATTCTAATTTTAATGAACCTACTGCACTGAGTGATATCAAGTCAGTCACACCACAGCGTTTTAATATATCGATGTTCGCACGGTAATTAATGTCAGTTGGGCTAATGTCGTGACCACGGCCATGGCGCGGTAAAAACACTAATTTGAGACCATTAAACTCAGCAATCATCACTTCATCTGAGGGCTCGCCCCAAGGCGATTCTACTTTAACCCATTGCTTTTCAGTAATTTCAGGCAAGTCATAAATGCCGCTTCCACCAATGAAACCTAAAACTGTTTTTGTCATCTAAGCACCCTCAATTTAGTATGTTCACCTTATATGCGATTCGTATGATTTGGCATAAAAAAAGAGGCTAAAATAGCCTCTTTTAATAAATTTGTCGTGAAGATAAGGGTTAACTCCGTAGAAATATTTTCTCTATCAAAGTAATTTAATGTCTTACATTTTCCCATATCCGACGTTTCACAGCATACATCAGCCCCGCAAGGATAATAAGGAAAAGTAGAACCCTAATGCCAATACTCTTTCGAATTTCCATTTTAGGTTCAGCTGCCCACATTAAGAATGTAGATACATCCTCAGCTTGTTGGGCCAAAGTTGCCTTGGTACCATCGCTATATTCAACACTATCATCATCAAGCGGCATGGCCATTGCCAATTTATAGCCAGGGAAGAAATTGTTAAAATTGCTATCGCCTAATTCAAAATGCGACTCAGTATAGTCAGGGTCAGCTTTTAAACCTTCTTCATTTTTATGGTCATAATATTTGGTAATATACTCGGGTACTTCATCTTCATAACCAACCAATAAATTATATATATAGTTTGGCCCACCGCTTAAACCATCCCGGCCCATAAACATATCTTTAAAGCTAAAATGCCCGCGAGATTTTGCAATGAGCGACAAATCAGGTGGCAATGCCCCGCCATTAGAGGCTTTCGCAGCATTGTCATTGGCAAATGGTGAAGGCAATGCATCTTTAGGCTTGCGCGAACGCATAAACATTTCGCCCTCAGCATCTGGGCCATCTTCAATTTCATATTCAGCGGCTAACACTTTAACTTGTGCTTTGCTAAATTCAGGGCCGCCCGCCTCACTCAAGTTACGAAATTTGACCAATTCCATCGCATGGCAGCTCGCGCATACTTCTTTATAGACTTGATACCCACGTTGCAATTGTGCACGGTCAAACGTACCAAACACACCAGCCCAAGACCAGTCAACATGTTTAAACTCAGGACCACCAGAAATGGCACCACCAGCAGCAAAAGCGGGTGTAGCAAATGAGGATGCAAGCGCTAAAACCAGAGCCGATTTTTTTGCCAAAGAAGTTATATTTTTAGTTAGATTATGCATTATAACCCCCTTAAGCTTTAGATTCATTTGCAGCCATTTCCTCAGCTTCTGCTTTAGCGCCTTCGACGCCTAGCACAGCTTCAGAAATACTATTGGGCAACGGTTTGGTTTTCTCAATCAACCCCAAAACAGGCAAAATAACCACAAAGAAACCAAAATAATAGATGGTACCGATACGAGAAATCAGTAGATTGGTAACACCATGAATGCCTAAGAAGTCATCGGTTGTACTAACCTGACCTAGATAGCCTAATAGCAAACCGTTGAATAAGAATACCCAAAAGAAAATACGGTATGCAGGGCGGAATTTTGCGCTACGCACTTTAGATGTATCCAACCAAGGCACCACAAACATAATAAGGATGGCACCAAACATACCTGCAACACCCAGTGCTTTATCGGGAATGGCACGCACGATGGCATAGAAAGGTAGATAATACCATTCAGGCACAATATGAGGCGGTGTTACCAAAGAGTTTGCGCGAATATAATTGTCAGGATGACCCATAAAGTTGGGATTGAAAAATACAAAATAGAATAATACGATCGCAAACAACACGATGGCATATAGATCCTTCATGGTGAAATAAGGGTGGAAGCGCATGGTGTCTTGCTTGGTTTTAGGCTCAATGCCCAATGGGTTGTTTGAACCTGGAACATGCAATGCCCAAATGTGCAAGATAACCACACCTAAAATAACGAACGGCAATAAATAATGCAGTGAGAAGAAACGGTTTAAGGTTGGGTTATCGACCGCAAAACCACCCCAGAGCAATGTTCTGATGTCATCGCCAATAAATGGTACAACCTCGAAAAAGTTGGTAATAACCGTAGCGCCCCAGAAGCTCATTTGCCCCCAAGGTAGCACATAGCCCATAAAACCAGTTGCCATCATTAATAGATATATAAGCATGCCAAGCAGCCATAAAACTTCACGCGGGGCTTTATATGAGCCATAATACATGCCACGCAAAATATGGATATACACTGCAACAAAGAACATAGATGCGCCATTTGCATGGGTATAGCGTAATAACCAGCCCCAATTCACATCGCGCATAATATGTTCAACACTGCTAAATGCCATATCGGCATGTGGTGTGTAATGCATCGCCAAAACAATTCCAGTGACAATTTGAACAATCAGCATAAACATTGCAATACCGCCAAACACCCACCAATAATTTAAATTTCTTGGGTTAGGCATAGAAACTGCCGCACCATGCATAAGACTAATAATTGGCAAACGCTCTTCGAGCCACTTACCAGCATTGCTTTTAGGCACATAAGTAGAATGTCCACTCATAATTTTCTCCCTAACCTATTTTAATGACTGTATCTGAAATAAATGTATATTTCGGGATTTCAAGATTTTTTGGTGCAGGTCCGCTACGAATTCGGCCAGCGGTATCATAAGTTGAGTTATGACAAGGGCAGAACCAACCATTATATTTGCCAGCTTCACCAAGTGGGATACAACCTAAATGAGTACATACGCCGACCATAACCAACCATTCGGGCTTTTCAGCACGGGCTGCATCTTCTTCTGGATCAACAAGATCTTCTAGTGGCGTTTCAACCGAAAGTTTGATCTCAGCGGCTGTTCTATGACGAACAAACACAGGTTTACCACGCCAATTAACTGTAATGGACTCGCCCTCACCAACGGAGGAAATGTCAACTTCAATTGAAGCCAATGCCTTAACCGATGCGTCGGGGTTCATTTGGTCAATTAGCGGCCATGCGCCAACACCAACTCCTAAGGCACCAAATGCACCAGTCGCAATGTATAAAAAGTCGCGACGACCTGGCTCTTCCA
The DNA here is from genome assembly GCA_016744975.1 of Hyphomicrobiales bacterium. Lineage (GTDB taxonomy): Bacteria > Pseudomonadota > Alphaproteobacteria > Rhizobiales > OSC116 > OCS116. The sequence continues at coordinate 12,254 of JADGDI010000015.1, forward strand.
CTTTGCTTGTATCCGCCAATATCATATTCCTTCAACTTACGGCTCTAATCACCGAGCCTTCAATCATTGCTCGAATTAAAATCAATCCAAACTATATCCAATTGTACTTTTGCCATTGAAATCTGTCTATGTCTAGAGTCAATCTAAACTTTCCCCTAAGAAGCATGGTTTGTTACAGTATTTTGCCTTATATTATACTATAATTTCTAATGACTTAACCGTTTCACCCCATATATTACAAAAAATTCGCTTAAAAATTCTAAAATTCAATTGTATCTTAACAAGACTAGGTTTAACAAGATGTGAATTCATTTTCTAATTTGAGCTTATATATGCATATTGCGCTTTACATGCCCGACATACCCCAAAATACAGGCACCATCATGCGGATGGCCGCTTGTATGGATATAAAATTACACATCATCGAGCCAACAGGCTTTAGAATGGATGCAAAAGGCTTAAAACGCTCGGGTATGGACTATCTTGCTAAAACAGTGCTTCAGCGTCATAAAAGCTTTAATGCTTTTAATGAGTGGCGTAATGAGCAACAACTAAGGTTAGTCTTACTAACCACCAAAGCAAGCAAACCCTATTGCGACTGTGAGTTTGAAAAAAATGACATTTTTCTATTTGGTCGCGAATCAGTTGGTGTGCCTCAAGAAGTGCATGAACTTGCTGATAAGCGCATTATAGTGCCGATGAAAAAAGACACCAGATCACTCAATTTAGCCATGACAACGGCTTTTGTTATGGGCGAGTATATGCGCCAGATGGATGCATTTCCGACCACATAACTCCACCACTCAACCTAATAATGAGTAAATTAGACATGCATAAAACCTTAAACGAAAAAAAATCCATAAGCTATAACTGGTTTAAAAATTTACAACAGCAAATAATCTCTGCTTTTGAGGCCGTTGAACAGGACTATGTTGGTCAAGGTGATGATTTACCAATTGGCAAATTTGTTCAAACACCATGGAAACGGCAGCAAGATGGCATAAAAGATGCGGGCGGCGGCACGATGGCATTAATGAGCGGCCGAGTATTTGAAAAAGTTGGCGTGCATGTCTCTTGTGTTAACGGCAGATTCCCTGAAGATTTTGCCAAACAGATTGATGGCACAGAAAATGACCCAAGTTTTTGGGCGGCTGGCATTTCATTAATTGCCCATATGCATAACCCAAATGTGCCTGCAGTACATATGAATACCAGATTTGTTGTTACATCAAAATCTTGGTTTGGTGGCGGGGGAGACCTTACGCCTGTGCTTGAGGCAAGACGCAACCAAAATGATGCCGATAGTATTGATTTTCATGCAGCGATGCAAGCAGCTTGCAAAGGCCATGAGATTGCCGATTATGCCAAATATAAAAAATGGTGCGATGATTATTTTTATCTGCCACATCGCAGCGAACCACGTGGCATTGGTGGTATTTTTTATGACCGTTTAAACAGTGGCGATTTTGATGCTGATTTTGATTTCACTCAAGATGTTGGCAAGTATTTTTTAAACATTTACCCTAAAATTGTAAGGCGTAATATGCAAACACCTTGGAGCGATGAGCAACGCCAAGAGCAGTTGGTACAACGCGGCCGATATGTTGAATTTAACTTGTTATATGATAGAGGTACAATATTTGGCCTTAAAACGGGCGGCAATATAGACTCTATTCTTTCATCCATGCCACCAGTGGTTAAATGGCCATGATGCTAGCTTGTTGTGAATGATAACGCTAGCAGCTCATTTTTATTTGGCTTGAAGTCATGTTCAAGCCAATGCTGCTCCAGCCGTTTAAGCTCCGCCCCTAAAGCGCGCCCTGCTTGCATGCCTTTTGCCAACAAATCAGCGCCTTTAACCGGTAGCTTGGGTATTATAAAAGCATCTATAAAATGCAGTTTTAATGCCAATTCAATTAAATCATAATTGGCATTTGCCGCATCGTAAAAAACTTTTACGCAAATAGCTGCTTTGCCTTGCTTATAAATTTGGACAGCCAATTGCTGCTCAGTCAACCTCAATAGTTTGGGTAAATTCTCAATCCAACTCAAAACTTTATTTTCTACTTTTGATAGTTTGAGTTTTTTACTGAGTAATTTGTGATCCACATTTGGCAAAGACAGTGCCATTAAAATTAGCCATTTTTGATCAAAATCAGCCTTGTATTTATCAAAATATACCAGCTTATTCAATTGGGCATCCATCATAAATAACTGTTTAAATATCCCGACTTCATTCATTAACATTAATGCATGTAACAAATGCTCGCCTTTATAAATGCGTTTAAATTCAGCCAACAAACGTTCAGCAGATAATTGATTTAGCCCAGCAACCATTGCTGGTATTTGCTGATAATCACCGTCATTTATATTCAGCCCAAACCTAGAAATGAACCGAAAATAACGCAAAATACGCAAATAATCTTCTTCAATTCGCTTGCTCGCATTACCGATAAACTTAATATTTTTTGCTATTGCATCGGCGATACCACCGCCCAGTTCATCAATAATTTCACCATTCATTGTCATATATAAAGCATTAAACGTAAAGTCACGGCGCGCCGCATCCTGTTTAAAATCAGTACTATAAATGACTTTGGCGTGGCGGCCATCACTGTCAATATCTTGTCGTAAGCTGGTGACTTCAAATGCTTGGCCACCCAGCATCAAAGTCAAAGTTCCATATTGAATGCCTGTTTCAATATAACGAATATTATTTTTTTGCGCCAATGCTATCAGCGCATCGGGTGTGTGGGTTGAGCAAAAATCTATGTCACCAATTGTAACATTTAACAGATGATCACGCACCGCACCGCCAACAATACGCCCCTCGCCGCCATTTTGGGCAAGTAACTTAAATATTTGCTGAATATTATCAGCATAAAGCCAGTTTAAATTTGAGGATTTTAACGTCATTCAATATGTGCCGAACCATCATCAATGGTCGCGGGAACATATTTTCCAGTTACATTAGAATCATCTAAACTCGAGAGATAAAACGCCCCAACTGTCGCCCCAAACAAACCAACTGCAATCAATATCGTTAGCGCCTGCTTATTTAGCGCTTCAATTGCACGCTTTTTATGGAATACACGCACATAAACCAAAAACAAAACCATTGGCGCAAAAAACAATAACAATTCTAATAATACAAATCGACCCATAAAATTTCTTTCTATCTATCTATGTCAAATATACAAACCAAGCCTAATATACAAACCAAGCCTAATATACAATCAAACCCTAACTGAGACCTGCCTTATATATGCAATTTATCACGAAAATTCTTGAGCATATCAGCCGTTGCCCCCCAAATGAAATAATCATTATATTCCAAAGCATAAAATTTGTGAATATTACCATTCCAATTTTTACTATATATCTTAAAATTGCCCTCTGACATCAAAAAATCAAGAGGCAAATCAAATATTTCATCAACTTCATTTGGGTCACCAATTAATTCAAAGCCTTGACTAACCTTTGCAACCACTGGGCAAATGTTAAATCCTGAGCCAATTTGGTAAATATCCAAATAGCCTAAAATATCAATATATTGCGACTCGAGACCAATCTCCTCATACGCCTCACGCATTGCTGCTGTTTTGGCATCCGCATCATCTTGCTCCATTTTCCCACCAGGAAACGCAATTTGCCCAGCATGTTTTTTCATATGCAATGGACGGCGGGTCAAAATAACGCTCGGTTCAGGTTTATCTACAATAGCAATTAAGACCGCGGCTTGGCGATAAGCGGCAGCATTAAAGCGCCAAGATGCCTTATCCAAATTTGGGTATTTATTGCCATCAATGATCAAGGCAGTTTCATCTACAAAAAAATCTTCAGGCACATCTTGATGAATTTTCTGCTTTATGCTGTTGAGTAATTTTTGCATTTAAGGCTCAACCTTAAACTCAACACCACCACTAATCAGTAGATATTGTTCGCCTTTTTTGATCAAATACTCAACTAATTCAATGGTTAGGGATCGCGTTAATTTTGCTTCCAAACCAAAACGCACCATAATATAGGCCATAAATTGATCATTTCTAGTATCAAACCGAATGCCATGTTCAGCACCCAACATTAATTGACCCGCAAGATTGGTTTGTATCGCGATATTTTGTGAAGTGCCGCTGCCTTGCACCAGCATATCAGTCGCTAAAAAAGCCGCATCTTCAACTTTAATTTTTATTTTTTCAACTGGCGTTACCAAATAAGTTGCGCCATCAGCCTCACTATCACGCCATAAAACACTCGCAAATAATTTTACCAGTTTTTGCCGCTTTATCGGACTGCCCATATAATACCAGTCACCATTTGCTTTGATTTCTATATCCAATTCGCCACAATATTGTGGCGACCATTGATCAACAGGCGCATGGCCAGTTTGCGCCTGATCGCCCAGTTTTTGTGCCAATTGGCTAAGAATATCACTCATAAATCACCTAATTAAACCCCACTTTAACCTAGCATGTTTCTAAAGGTTTTGGTTTATTTTTAACGGAAGTTGTTTACTCTTTAGCAATATATTAATAAAGTTTGGCTCAAAATCTTTATATAATATTCTGTTAAAATCAACTGGTTGCGGATAATCAACCATACCTTGCGGCACCATTTTAAACCCACTTTTTACATAATAATCCAAATCCCCAATTAAAATTACAAAATTCCAGCCGTTTGATTTTGCAATATTTTCAGCCGCAACTAATCCGCTTTCAATCAGCTCTCGACCAATGCCCATACCTTGGCATTTCGGTTCAACCGCTAAAGGGCCGAGTAATAAGCCTTTTTTATCTCCAATTTGAAGCTGCCAAAATTCTATTGAAGCTAGAATATCAACTTCAGTTTTATCGGTTTTTTGAACTGCAACTTTACACAACTGGTCTACCTTCAGACAAGTTTCACGTAATTTATAGCTCGATTTTTTGAACCGATCGGCACCAAAAGCACGGTCAAGTAAAGCGTCTATTTTAGGTTTAAATTGCAGAGATTGTTGGATGATTAAAAAATCACCTTGATTCTGATCTGTGCCAGACTCAGACGGAGGAAGTAGATTCATATTTTTGACTCAAAATTCTAGTTTAAGATGGTATTACATATTAAATTTTAAATTTTCGTCGCAAAAACATAGACATTCCTTCTGTTGAGTGTGAATTAGCATATTAATTATTCTGCCACAAGTTATTATTGAAAATAGCAATTAGACTAAAATTATACAAATGTGGAAAACTTACAAAGTTTTCGCGATAAACTTACAACTGCACACAATAATGCCATTCATCAACACTATTATGTAAAAAATGATACTAATTCTTTGTTTCCCAATTATACTTGGCTTAATGAGTAATAAAATCAAACAACCGACGAAACTACCAAATGCATCACCTTAGGCTTGCCCATTTTTCTGACATTCATATGCCTCCAATGCCTAAGCCAACCTTCATTGAATTGACAGGAATTCGTATTTTAGGGTTAACCTCTTGGCAACTTAGTCGAAAAAAAATTCACCGACTTAAAGTGTTTCGTGCGTTTGAAAAAGACATAAAATGTCAAGAAATTGACCATTATGCCTTTTCTGGCGATTTGGTTAATATTGCATCCAAAGCCGAAATTAAACGCGGCACCGCCTGGCTTAAAAGCTTTGCCCCTGCAGATAAAATGTCATTTGTTCCTGGCAATCATGATGCCTATACCGAAGATGCCATCGCAAATATACTAAATCAATGGCATGATTATATGAGCCCCTGCGCCCAAGGTTTGGATATTTTGCAGCAATTGGGAATAAAGTTAGACACTCAAGTACCCCATGGCCCCTTCCCTTATGTTCGGATATTTGGCCGTGTTGCTTTGGTTGGTTTATCATCTGCCATTGCATCCCCACCATTTTTGGCAACTGGCGAGATGGGTGAAAAACAATTGAAAAATTTGGAGAAATTACTCAGCCACCTCAAAAAGGAAGGTTATTTTCGAATCAGTATGATTCATCACCCGCCTTTACCACGTTTAACCCCGCAACCAAGAGCGCTGAATGATGTTGCCGATTTACATAAAATATTGACAAATACAGGTTCTGAGTTGATCATTTATGGCCATAATCACCGCAATAAAATTACCAATATTACCAATAAATATGGCCCGTCTTTATGCATTGGTGTTGCTTCAGCTTCTGCTATAGCAACCAGCCATAAACCTGCTGCAAGTTATAACCAAATTCTTATTGACCAAACTAAAAAAGGCTGGCAAGTAAACTTACTTAAACGTGAATATATTACTGAAAAAAACCAATTTGAAGAAACAGAAGTAACCCCATTAGGATTTTGGCATCTTAGCTAATAGCGCCATACGCAATAACGCTATACTAATAACACCATACCCAGAATTACTACTTTCGCCGTTTTGATTTAAAACTTCGACTACCTGACTTGCCGGCTGTTGAGCGCCCAGCTTTATTGGCATTTTCAGCTTTATTATAGTTAAATTGCCGCGCAAGTGGGTCATCCATAACCATCAATTCATTCTGCTCAAGTCGCCTCACTTCATCACGAATTTTTGCAGCTTGTTCAAAGTCTAAATTATCAGCTGCCTCAAGCATTTGCTTGCGCAACACTTCTAGATGTGTTTGTAAGTTTTTGCCAACCATATGCTCGGGAGCCAATTCGCCCATATCAGCGGTTACATGGTCACCTTCAGACATCCCTTCAATAATTTCACCAATATTCTTTTTGATCGAAGTTGGCGTAATATTGTGTAATTTATTATGAGCTTTTTGCTTTTCACGGCGGCGGTCCGTTTCAGCCATCGCCCGCTCCATACTGCCGGTAATTTTATCGGCATATAAAATTACCCGCCCTTCTACATGGCGGGCAGCGCGGCCAATGGTCTGTACCAAACTTGTCTCACTGCGTAAAAAACCTTCCTTATCAGCATCTAATATCGCCACCAATGCAACCTCTGGAATATCCAGTCCTTCGCGCAATAAATTGATGCCAATTAGTACGTCAAACACGCCAAGTCTTAAGTCGCGGATAATCTCAATACGCTCCAATGTGTCAATATCACTATGTAAATAACGAACCTTAATGCCTTGATCATGCATATATTCTGTCAAATCTTCAGCCATACGTTTGGTTAAGGTAGTCACTAGAACCCGCTGCTCTTTTGCAACAATTTTATGACATTCAGCCATTAAATCATCAACCTGACTAGCAACTGGTCGCAACTCTATTTCGGGATCAATCAGGCCAGTTGGTCTAATAACTTGCTCAGAAAACACCCCGCCTGTTCGCTCCATTTCCCATTTTCCAGGAGTTGCTGAAACAAACACGCTTTGGGTGCGCATAATGTCCCATTCTTCAAATTTCAAAGGTCGGTTATCCAAACAACTTGGCAGTCTAAACCCGTGTTCTTTAAGGGTGGTTTTGCGCGAAAAGTCACCTTTATACATCGCACCAATTTGCGGCACAGTCACATGGCTTTCATCTACAAAAATCAAGCAATTATCTGGAATATATTCAAACAATGTTGGCGGCGGCGCACCTGCGGGACGGCCTGATAAATGTCGAGAATAATTTTCAATACCGCTGCAAAACCCCTGTGCTTCTAGCATTTCAATATCAAAGCTAACCCGTTGTTCTAACCTTTGTGCCTCAAGCAGTTTATTATTATGCTTCATGTCGGCCAATGCAACTTGCAACTCTTGCTTTATACCCTCAATCGCGCGCACTAAATGCGGGCGAGGTGTCACATAATGTGAATTGGCATAAATACGCTCTGAGGTTAAATTTTGTAACTTTTTGCCGGTTAACGGATCAAACTCAGCAATCGATTCAAGCTCATCACCAAAAAAGGAAAATCGCCATGCTGCATCTTCATAATGTGCAGGCCATATTTCTATCACATCACCGCGCACCCTAAATGTGCCTCGGGTAAATGCCATATCATTGCGGCTATATTGCAAATCCACCAAACTGGCTATAATTTTGCGAATGTCGTAGTCATCACCAACTTTTAAGTCCATGATCATCGCGCTATAACCTTCAACACTACCAAGGCCGTAGATACATGAGACAGAAGCCACAATGATCACATCGTCACGCTCTAACAGGTTACGCGTTGCAGCATGGCGCATACGGTCAATTTGCTCATTAACACTGGCATCTTTTTCAATGAATGTATCGGTTCGCGGTACATAAGCTTCAGGCTGATAATAATCATAGTATGAAACAAAATAAGAGACTGCATTATCAGGGAAAAAACGTTTAAACTCGCTATATAGTTGCGCAGCCAAGGTTTTATTATGGGCTAAAATCAATGCCGGGCGGTTGGTTTTAGCAATGATTTGCGCCATCGTAAATGTCTTACCGCTGCCAGTTACGCCCAATAAAACTTGATCTTTTTCTTTATTATCAATGCCTTCAACAAGTTCAGCAATTGCAGTTGGCTGATCACCTGCTGGTTCAAAATCAGTATGTAGATTAAACTTTATACCACCCTTAACTTTATTTTCAACGGGCAATTTTGGTCGTTTCAGCATATCAATATGTGCAATATCAAGTATTTTTGTCATTTTTAAAATTCCACCAAATGAATTAAGCAACATATAATAACAATTTACGGTGACAATGCCAGTAAAATGTTCTCTTTTTGTACTATTAGCCTAATTAATAATTGCGTTTTATCAGTTAAGCTTGGCACCTTTTACCAAAAATCAAATATCCCATTGGTTCTTAATATAAAATAAACCATATTAATAAACAATAATCCTGTGGTAATCATTGCATGAGATTAAAATGACTAAAATTTTTACAGTATTAAAATCTATACCTTCTAAAATTTCAAACAAAGCTGCAGTTTTGAGTGATGAGTTTAATCACAAAATGCAGTTTATTAGACGCATTCCTATTAAACATCGGATGACTAGCATGGCATTGTTTAGCGTCCTTGGTATTGCTTTGGGCACATATGCCGTTCAATTGAGCAATGAGCTACTGTCTGAAAAAATGGGCGAACTTTCTAAAGCTAGACAAACAGAAACTTTACTAACCAAAATTGATATTAAAGTTCTTGAAATGAAAGATTTGCAACAACAGTTTCGCCTTACATTTATAGACGATCATTTGCGCGCCTTTCGTGAAACGCGCCGAGAAGTATCCAGTTTGAACAAACAATTATTAGAACTGGTCGACGACCCAATTTTAAACAAAAATATTGCTGATATTGAAGATAATTTACAACAATATTTGATAAAGCTGGACGAAAGCACAGATATTATTAAAGAAATTGGCACTTCTGCCTATGATGGTTTTAAAGGTGACATGCGCTCTGCTGCCTCAAAAATCGAAAGAGCGATTGGTAAATTCATAAAAAAACAAAAAAATGATTTAGCAAATAGCGCAATTATGAAGCAAGTATATTTAGAGCTTTTACAATTAAAGCGCCAAGAAAAAAACTATCTAATGTATGGTGGGGATAAATATTTAACCAAACATGCCAAACAATTCAAAGCTTTTATTGACCAGTTTTCAAAAATAGAAACCACGAGTAAAAACACCAAAGCAATTGATAAATATGCCAAGATTTACATTGAAAAATTCAATATCATTGTAACGACCAGTGTAAAAATGAACCTCGTAAGCAATCAAATGCAAGAGCGCGTTCAGGCAATCACTCAGATTACCAGCAAGGCTAGCAAAGTCGCTCAAGAAAAAAGCCAGCGTAACTATGCCTCTTATATTGCGACAGAACAGCGTTGGTATTCAATGATATTAATTGGCGCGGCAACCATCATCGCTTTTACATTGCTGATGTCATATATTATTGCCACAAGCATCTTAAAACCATTACGCAAGCTTAAGCGCCAAACTGTCGCTATAGCATCAGGAAAATTAGATACAGATATCGATTATCCTGATAAGTGGGACAATATAGCACAAATGGCCGAAGCAATGCTTGGCTTCAAACAAAATGCCATTATACGTATTGAATTAGAGGAAAAGCAAATTAAAGCTCAGCAAACCAGCTCAAACCGCGCTGAGAAAATAGAAAAAACCATAGAGAGCTTTGAGAAAAAAGCCTTTGATGCCCTCAATACAGTTCGAGATGCCGCAAGCCAACTCAGTCACTCATCAGACTCCCTATCATCACTTTCTGGTAGCGTTTATGAACAATCCGACAGTGCGGGTGTTGCGGTTAAAGATGTTGCATCTAATATTTCTATTGTGGCTACTTCTACTGAAGAGCTGGTCGCATCCATCAATGAGATATCTCAACAATCTAACAATTCGATTGAAGTTGCTGAACAAGCGACCGATGAAATGAAAAAGACTCTAAAGACCATGGATAATATGTCCCATGCATCTAATGAAATCGATAAAGTCATCAAATTAATTCAAGACATTGCTGAACAAACCAACTTATTGGCATTAAACGCAACCATAGAGTCTGCCCGCGCAGGCGAGGCAGGGCGAGGCTTTGCTGTGGTTGCTGGTGAAGTTAAAGCACTTGCTCAGCAAACTGCTAAAGCTACCGAAGAAATTGGTCAAAAAATCAACCAAATTCAAGATCATTCAAACCATGCAATGCATAGCATTAATAATGTCAATAAGGTGATATTAAATATGCAAGGCATCACTGAAATTGTTGCAACCGCAGTCACCGAACAAGAATCCATTGTACAAGAAGTATCACAAATCGTTAACATGACTTCAAAACAGTCTGACGATACCGCCACTATAATGGAAGATATCAAACAATCTATGGGCGATTCAAAAGATGCTGCTGTGGATGTAAATTCATTGTCACATAATCTAACCGAACAAGCCCAAACGCTTGAGGGTGAAATTGGAGAATTCCTTGGTGATGTTCGCCAAGCATAAAAAAATAAAGCCCATATAAAAATATGGGCTTCAATCACTCAAGGTTAAAATTCTATCGCAAATCTTTTAAGAAGGAATGCGCAAAACTTGGCCAGGATAAATTTTATCTGGGTGGCTTAACATTGGTCGGTTGGCTTCAAAAATCTCATTATATTTTGAGCCATTACCTAATGTTGCTGATGAAATTGCCCATAAAGTATCGCCTTTTTTAACCGTATAAAACTCTGATTCTGAAACATCGTCAGTTGTTGTAATCTGTTCATCTACAGTTGCCACACCCGTTACATTACCCAGTGCTAAGACAATCTTTTCTTTTTCTTCTTGGCTCACACCTTCGCCACCAATTACAGAGACTTTATCACCATCAACAGCGATGCTCATACCAGCCATATTAAGGCCATGTTTTGCAACTTCGGCATTTAATTCTTCAACAGCTGGTGCTTCTTCGGCGCTACCAATACCAAGTGCTGCCCCTACAGATTTCACAAAACTAAACATACCCATTTTACTCTCCTTCTATTTTTTTAAAGAATCACCACATTTAATTAATAACCCAAAAAACTGTCATAAAGTTTTTAATTCTACATAATCTTGAATTTTTTTCTTAACATCTTCATCAACATGCAACCCAAGCCTTGTTCTACGCCATAAATAATCATCAGCAGATCGAACCCATTCAAATTGAATGGCATAATCTAGTTCATTAGAAAAAATATTATATCCAAAATTAATGCCCAATTGTTCATGCTCTGTTGCGCCCGCTAATATTACCTCTGCCTTGCTGCCATAATGGGTCGCCAGGCGAACTATTAAACCTTTATGCAGCCAGCCATATTTTTCTTCTAATTTTTTAATGAATTTTTTAATATCACCTTTTTGGTTAATATCGCCGCCGTGCAAAATTGCATTTTTGGTCCAGCTCGTTTTCATATGCAATAAAAACGGTCTCAATTCTTCACAAACTGCCTCACTTAAATGCCTAAAGGTAGTAATTTTGCCGCCGTAAATGCTAAGTAGCGGCGGGTTATTTTCATCATCATTTGCATGATGTAAATCAAGAACATATTCACGAGTAACTGAAGCGGCCTTTTTAGCCTTATCATCAAACAAGGAGCGAACCCCTGCGAAGCTCCAAATAATATCACTTGGTTTAATCGATCTTTTAAAATATTGATTTGAAATTTCGCAAAGATATTCTATTTCTTCATCGGAAATTTTCACCAAATTAGGATCGCCTTTAAATACTTTATCGGTGGTGCCAATCATGGTGAAGTCTTGCTCATATGGTATCGCAAAAACAATTCGGTCATCCTCATTCTGGAACAGATAACAATGATCACCGTCATAAATCTTTGGCACAATAATATGACTTCCTGTAACCAGACGCGTACCGCCATCCACGGCCATATCCAAACGATGGTTATTGACCACATCCACCCATGGCCCAGCGGCATTAACCAATGTTTTTGCCTGTAACTCTTGGCGCTGACCATCTTCATCTTCAATGATAATCTGCCATAGTTTATTGTCTATTTTTGCCGAAATAAATTTGGTATGTAGCCCTATAATTGCCCCGCTATCACGTGCATCTTGCAAATTCGCTAGAACCAATCGACTATCATGAACACGGCAATCACTATAAGCAAACCCAGCTTTATATTGGGGTTTAAGGCTGTTCCCATAAGCTTCTTTAGTCAAGTTAACACTTCTGCTTGATTTTAGCTTTTGATGCCAATTTAAACTGTCATAAATATAAAGGCCAATTCTAATCAACCATTTAGGCCGCAAATGTTTGGCATGTGGCAATATAAAACGTGCTGGCCAAATAATATGTGGTGCACTTTTCAGTAATAGCTCTCTTTCAATAAGTGCTTTACGTACCAAAGAAAATTTATAATATTCTAAATATCGCAAACCGCCATGTATTAACTTACTGCTTGCTGATGAGGTTGCAGAGGCCAAGTCGCCCTGCTCCACTAACATAACAGAAAGGCCGCGCCCTGCTGCATCACGCGCTACACCTGCACCATTAATACCACCACCAATGATAAAAACATCCAAAACTTCACGAACCATCGACTAAAAACCTTAACTAATATTGATTGTCTGAATTTAGCCGACTTTTTGATCTATTGCTAGAGTCAGACCAGTAAAATAACAAAAAATATCTATGATACCAAGGAAATTTTTCACCATTTTCAGCTTAATTTGATGTGTTTTTGGTAAGCTCGTTTAAAAATATATGTATAAATGGAATCTTCCACCAATAAACTCAAACCTTATTCATCAACCAAATTCAGCACGCTATCATTAGTGCAATAATGATAGAAAATACAAACCAACCCCTTATAGTTAAAGCCAAACAACATGTGGGAGCATGCAATGGCGCAAAAAGTCGCACCAAGCAAAAACAAACAAACAAATATTGATTTTTGGGCAGAAGATCAAATCAATCTTAAAAAATCACCGCCCACCATTGAATATACAGCACGATATCACGATAAAGCTGATGAGTTTACATATCTTGCTTTGAACGAAAACCCCAATGGCCCCAGCGAGGCAATTAAGCATGATATATCACGCGCTGTTGAAACCATAAACCGTTACCCCGACAACCATCATACTCAATTAAGCCATAGCGTTGCCAAGCAAACCAAAGTTAACCCGCATGAGCAAGTTTGGGGCGCTGGCGCCTCCGACCTCATTCAGCGTGTGGTGACCAGCAACCACCGCGAAGGTCTAAATATAATTTCCCCCGCACCAACATTTTGGGGCTATGAGCGGGTTTATAACATCATAAATGCCGACGTTAGCCGCATTATGCTGCGCGATGATGGCCATACCGATGTGGATGCCATGCTCGCTGCCATAAAACCCAATACCGGTGTGATGACATTTAGCACGCCCGCCAACCCAAGTGGCCTTGCTGTGCCTGAGGCTGATATCATTCAGTTCGCCTCTAAAACACCTGATCATATCTTACTTTTGGTCGATGAAGTATATGTTGAATATGCTACTTTTGATGGCCAAGCAGATATGGTCGCTTTATTGCGCAAACACCGCCCCAATGGCAAATGGTTAATCCTGCGTAGTTTCTCTAAGGCCTATGCAATGGCGGGCGCGCGCATTGGCTATGGCCTTGCATCCGACCAAGCATTAGCCGCACGCTTAGAGAATGATGCTATAAATTTCACGGTATCCAGCTTAGCGTTTGCAGCGGCAATGTCTGCCTTTAATGACACACAGCGACTAACCAAAATACTGGCCGAAAATAAAGTTCAACGTAAAAAGTTTGAACAGAATCTAACCGACTTAGGCCTGAATTATTTACAATCCAGCGCCAATTTTATTTCAATCAAAATGCCCCATGAAGCCAGCCATTATATCGAAAAGCTATTTGATAGCAAAATCGTTTGCGCAGGGTGGAATGATATAAATTTCCCCAATTACATGCGAGTAGCATTGACCAATGATGAAGAGCGAATAAAGTTCATCTCTGCCTTAAAGCCATTATTGTAAACAGGCTTCAGATCCGAGTAAATCAGAGCAATTTGCATTATTTACTCGGTTAAAAACCCGCCAGATTGGCGTTTCCAAAGGTTGGCATAAATACCGCTGCCTTTCGCCAGTTCATCATGGCTGCCATCTTCGACAATTTTTCCTTTATCTAAAACGATGAGGCGATCTAGGGCTGAAATGGTTGACAATCTATGGGCTATGGCAATTACTGTTTTGCCTTCCATCAACTCTAATAAATTATCCTGAATGGCAAATTCTACTTCACTATCAAGGGCGGAGGTTGCTTCGTCCAACACCAATATTGGTGCATCTTTAAGGAACACCCGCGCAATCGCAATGCGTTGGCGCTGCCCACCTGAAAGTTTAACCCCACGCTCACCAACAAATGCCTCATAGCCTACACGACCTTTGCTATCGACCAAATCAAGAATAAATTCATGCGCATTAGCGCGTTTAGCGGCATTGATGATCTGCTCTTGCGTCGCCCCTTCAATACCATAGGCGATATTTTCAGACACGGTACGATGGAATAAGCTGGTATCTTGGGTTACCACGCCAATGCTACGGCGCAAACTGTCTTGCTGCAATTTTGATATATCTTGACCATCGATGGTGATTTTACCACCCTCAATATCATAGAGCCGTAACAGCAAATTGATAAATGTCGATTTGCCAGCCCCAGAGCGCCCAACCAAACCGATCTTCTCACCATATTTAATATCCATCGACAAGTTTTCCATAATGCCGCCTTGCTTACCATAGTTAAATGTCACATCATCAAAGCGAATATGGCCTTTATTAATGTCTGCTTGCTTGGCGTCATCAACATCACTCACCTCACGAGGCTGAGATAATGTGCCAATACCATCTTGCACAGTGCCGATATTCTCAAATAACTGTGAGACTTCCCACATAATCCATTGCGAAAGCCCATTTAGGCGCAATACTAAGCTCATGCCCGTGGCGACAATACCAAGGCTGATCAGATCATCCAACCATAGGTTAATCGCGATCAGCGATGTTGCAAATATTTGCGCACCATTAATCACATAAAGCAGCGTATGAAACACCGTTACTTTTCGCATTTGATCATGTACGGTTTGCAAAAAACCAGACATGCCTTCTTTTGCATAATCGGCCTCCATGTTGGAATGCGAGAATAATTTTACCGTCCCAACATTTGAATAGCTATCAACAATACGCCCCGTCATTAATGATCGAGTGTCAGCTTGCCTTTTGGATATTTTTTGCAAGCGCGGGATAAAATATACCAACAAGCCAATATATGCTGCCAACCATAGCAACATCGGCAACATTAAACGGTAATCTGCACTGCCTAAAATAACCACTATGCCTATAAAATAAACGCTTATGAAAACCATCACTTCAAGCAAAGTCATCATCACCTCACGCACAGCAAGCGAGGTTTGCATTACCTTTGCGCCAATACGGCCAGCAAATTCATTGTTAAAAAAATTTAGGCTTTGTTTGAGCAAATAACGGTGTGCCTGCCAACGGATAATCATCGGATAATTACCCAAAAGCGACTGATGCATTATGCTACTGTGCAAGAAAATAAGTAGTGGCAATATAATCGCAACCAAGCCACCCATTAACATTAGTAGATTAGCATTATCTTGCCAAAAAGTAGGTTTATTGGACGCAGCCAGCCAGTCTACAATATCGCCCATAAAGGCAAATAAATTCACTTCGATGATGGAAATAATTACCGTTAAAACCGTCATCACCATTAAAACTGGCCAAACACCTTTGGTATAATGCACGCAAAATGCAATCAACCCCTTTGGTGGCTCTGTTGGCTCTTCAATTGGAAACGGTTTAACCAAGCCCTCAAAAAATTTAAATATCATAACAATTGCCCTAGTAAATTTACAAAAAAATGTAAGATCACAGGATTAAAGCTAAATAGAAATGAACGCAAGTAATATCGAATCAAATAATTTTATGCTATTATTCAAACAATTGATAAGTTAATTCTGTCATTATTCTGCTACAATTTAACGATGAGCAATATGAAAGCAACAACATCCGTAGCTACAACATCCGTAGCTACAACATCCGATGCGGCAATTATACTCAAAATTGTAAGAGCATCCATAACACAATTATGCGTGCTTGATCACAGCAACGATAAAGCCAAGCTTGACGAATGGTTAAACAATAAAACTTTAGAAAATATTCTAAAATGGATTGAAGATGAAAAGTTATATTTTATTAAGGCAGAATTAAATGGCCAAATAGTCGCGATGGGTTGCGCCAATTTGCAAGGTCGTATTTTAATGAATTATGTATCGCCAAAGCATCAATATTTAGGCGCAAGCAAAGCCATTATGCAAGATTTAGAGCGATTTTTATTAACTTCTGGCATAACCAAAGCAACCTTAGAATCCAGTAAAACCGCTCTAAAATTCTACCAAGCCTGCAATTGGCAAATTAAAAATGGTGAAGATGATACAATTCAAATGTTTAAAATATTATAATCGGCATAAATAACCAATAAATTTGCGTTTATATTAAACTTTAAATCAACCCTTACACCATTTTAGTATGTTCGCATAAATATATTCACATGGAAATTTGATTAAAATGAATATGCGATTCCAAGCGCAAGACTTTGCCAGAACCATAGCAGTATGGCTGTACCAAGCATCATCAGTGCAAACGGCCACGCGCCTTTTACCACCTCTTCTAACCGCGCCTTACCCACCGCTTGAATAATGAATAAATTTAAGCCAACAGGTGGGGTAATTAATGCCGTTTCAATAAGCACCACAAAGAAAATACCAAACCAAATAGGGTCAATACCCATCATAGTCAAAGCAGGAAATAAAACAGGTACCATGATAAGCAGCATGGAAAGTGATTCTAAAAAGAACCCGATTAATAATAAGACACCGCCGACGGCTAGCATGAATATGGTCGGATCAGATATATTGGTGGTCAGCAATTCAGAGATATTTTGTGGAATTCGGTAAAGTGTAATTGCATATGAGAAGACTTTTGCACCCGCAATGATAAGAAAAATCATAGTGGTTGTTTTCATTGCTTCATATACCGCATCTTTTAATTTATGCCATGTCATTCTACCCATTGCAAAGGTAATGATGATTGAAAGAACAAAGCCAACACCCGCACTTTCAGAAGGGGTTGCAATGCCCATATAAATGGACCCAATAATACACACAGCCAGACCCACAGTTGGTATTGCCATCAGCGTGGTTTTGCGTCTCGTACCCCAACTTGCCTTTTCAATATGATCTTGCTTGCCTTTAATGCGCGCATAAAAAATAGAATAGATAATAAAGACAGTGGCTAAAAATAAACCAGGGCCAATGCCAGCTAAAAACAAAGTTGGAATTGAAGTTTCTGTAATAATACCATAAATGATTAATGGAATAGAAGGCGGGATTAATATCCCCAATGTCCCCCCAGCAGCTAACAAACCCAATACGAATGGGCGGTCATAACCACGTTTGGTCATTTCTGGAATTGCGACAGTGCCTATGGTTGCAGCTGTAGCCACAGAAGAGCCAGAAACAGCAGAAAACATACCGCAAGACAAAATGGTCGCCACACCAAGGCCACCTGGCCAATGGCCAACCCAACTTTGAACCGCAGCAAATAAATCCTTACCGACATTGCCTTTTAACAAAACATTGGACATGAGCAAAAACATTGGAACAGCCAATAATTCAAAACTATCCATTGTGCCGTAAAGACGTTGTGGTACAGCATTTAGCGGCAATGGGAAAACCCATAATAAGAACACACCAAGTGCGCCCATAGCAAAAGCAACTGGCACCCGCATTAATAGTAAAAAAAGCAGTGCAGAAATAATAATTAGTGAGGCCATTAATGCGCTCCTTCCAAGATGTCATTGTCAACAATCCCAATGGTCCAAACTTTTATAATTTCAACAAATGCTTGCAGCATTAACAAGCCAAAACCTATCCAGATTGAGGCATGAGTTAACCATTTTGGAGTGCCTAAATAACTGTCTGTGGTGTGGCCTTTTAAGGTGGCTTTGAGCCATAGCTCATAACCATACCACGTAGCAACAGCACAGAATATGATGATTATCAATAGAGAAAAAGTTTCGACATATTTTCTTAAAATCGACTTTGTATCGCGAAATGTAATATCAATTACAATCATTTGCCGATGTTTAAGCGCGAAAGCCCCACCAAGATATGTCGCCCATATTTGCATTATACGTGCTGATTCATCAACCCAAATAGTTGGAGAGTTAAACATATAACGCATAAAAACTTCATATGTAATGAATAATCCAATAGTAAAAAATACCCAAGCAGCAAATTTACCCATATATTCTGAAATTTGATCAATAAAACTTATCATATAAATGCACCTAATGCCCCTTATCAATCGTTATGATAAAGGGCAGCTTTAGAGTTGGTTGTTAATCTACTTAGAGCTATTTGCAGCTTCGATTGCTTTAACAGCAACATCACCACGTTCTGCAGCGAATTTTTCTACAACCGATTTGGTCGCGTCTACCCAAAGTGCACGCTCATCAGCGGTTAAGCTTACCACATTAATTTTGCTAGACATTTCTTCAATCATTGCGGCCTCACCTTGATAAACTTGATCCCGCAATTGTTTTTCTACAGTAGCAGCAGCGTCAGTAATGATTTTTTGGTTTTCAGCAGATAGTGAGTTAAAGAAATCATTATTTATAACAGCCACAAATTCAATAGCACTGTCATAACTTAAAGTTACATTGTCCATCACTTCATAAAGCTTTCGGCTTTTAACACCAGAAGCGCCTGTCATGCCAACATCAACAGCGCCTTGTTGATATGCTAAAAATTGTTTAGAACCTGACATTAATGTTGGCGCACCACCTAATGCTTGAACAGTCCATCCAAGTACTTTACCATATGTTCTAACTTTTTTACCGTTCAGATCGGCCGGAGTGCGAATAGGCTCGCCCTTATTCAGATAAACATTACGGCCATAAGCTTGCCACCAAAGCACCTTAGCACCAGTTTCTTTTACAACCGCAGCATCCAAAATTTCGCGCATTTCTGAGCCATTGGCAGCAGAGGCACGCAAATGAGCTTCATCTTTGAAGAAAAACGGTAAGTTAACAATTTCTACGGCAGGTACAGCACCAGCAAAACGACCTAGGAAAGCCGAGCCAGCTTCAATAGCACCAGAACCGACTGCTTCAGGTACTTGTTTATCTTTGTATAATTGTGCTGATGGAAATAGTTCTAATTTTAAATCGCCACCAGATTCAGCTTCAATGATCTTTTTAAATGCTAACCAGTTTTGACCAAGCGAATGCTTTTCTGGCAACTGTAATGTTACCCGAATTGTTGTTTCAGCCTGAGCAACAATGCTCGTGCTTAGCAATAGAGCGCCTACAAGCGCGCCTTTTAATAGTTTGTTCATTACTTTTCCCTCTTTTTTACTCTAATATTAATGTTGACTCATTAATTAAGTTTTGGCAACCCTGCCTTTGCCAGCGCCCCAAACAAAGGCTCATCTGGCATTTCTTGTTTCAAAATCTTACGAACTTGAATCAATTTTTCTAAATTTACTCCAGTGTTAAATCCGCTATTATCACAGAGGAACACTAAATCTTCCATTACAATGTTACCTGTTGCATTTGGTGCAGCTGGGCAGCCTCCCAAACCGCCAATAGATGCATCGAGCAATCGAACACCTTGGCCCAACGCGGCCGTAGCATTGGCGATTCCCATACCGCGAGTATCGTGTAAATGAACCCCAAAAGGTTTATTATCAGCAAGCTTATACATTTCTCTAGACAAAAATTCAACTTGCCTTGGCGCAGCATAACCAACAGTATCGGCAATGGAAACCAAGTCCGCACCCAAGCTATAACAATACTCAGCCAACGAAAGAACAGCAGATGGGTTAACATGACCAGAGATTGAACAGCCAAAACTCATTGCGATACCAACACCGATATGAGTAGGTATTTTTTGTTGATCGCGTAGACTACATATCTCTTTAATTTCTTGTAACGTCGCAGCTTGACTACGATTCAGGTTGGCTAAATTATGTGCTTCACTAGCAGAAACCACACAATGTATTTCTGAAACACCCGATTTTAGCCCATCTAAACTACCATGTTTATTGGGAGATAAACCCGTACTAAAAGCATTTTCCAAATTGCTAATTTTGGTAATTAAATCATCCATATCAGCAAACATCGGATACCGCTCTTTGGGTAAAAATGTGCCAATTTCAAAATGACGAATTCCGGCATTATATTCTTGCGATATCCAATTTAACTTACCTTGTGTTGATGGATATTTTTTTACCATTTGCAAGCCATCACGAAGCCCAACTTCTCGTAACGAAACTTGGTTTGGTGGGTAGACTATACTAATATCAGTCATTTACGCCTCCTGACACCATTTTTAGTTCATCCATAACTTCTCGTGTATGAGCACCTAAATTAGGAACATTTAGAGTTTCAACAAACCCCGCTCCGTCAAATTCAATCGGTAAGGTTGGACTTCTAAATGGCTGACCATCGACATTTAGTGAAGTTACCAAACCGCCCTCACGCAATACATGCGGATCGTCAAACATATCTTCGGGTCGATTAATACACGAGAATGGAATGTTTAATTTATCCAGTGCAATTACCAAATCAGCCAAACTATGTTGTTTTATTTTTGATGATACAATCGGCACTGTCCAATGCCGTGCGCTAATACGGCTTGTGGCTTCTTGCAAACGTGGATCATCTATAAACTCTTGCAAATCATACTTCTTACAAAAATCTCGCCAATGGCCGCTTGTTACCACAGCTATGAAAATTTGTTTATTGTCACTGGTTTTAAAAATATCATAAATTGGCCATGTATGTTCACGTTGGGACATAGGCACAGAAGGCTTGCCTGTTAATTCAAACTGTACCATATGTTGTGCAACCAAAAACAAGCAATTCTCAAACAATCCGATCCGCACTTCTTTACCTTTTGCCGTCTCTTTTCGTTCAATTATGGCAGCCAATATCCCAATAACCCCAAACATGCCGCCCATTATATCATTAGCAGATGAACCAACACGCTTCGGCTCATCTTGTGTGCCAGTCATCACAGCCAAACCACTCATCATTTGGACAACTTCATCCAACGCTGGGCGGTGCTCATAGGGGCCAGACAAAAAACCTTTATGGCCAGCAATAATTAATTTAGGAAATTTTTCTCGAAGCATCGCTCTATTTATACCTTGCTTCTCAAGTTGTCCATCGCGAAAGTTTTCAATAAAAACATCCGCTGTTTCAAGTAGTTTTAAAAAGGTTTCAAGGCCTTCCTGCCCATTCATGTCAATTACAACGGATCGTTTACCTCGGTTAAATAGTGGAAAAAACGAAGTGCCCATGCCTTTTAAGTCTCTGGTTTTATCACCTTTTAATGGTTCCACTTTTATTACATCTGCGCCAAGTTGAGCTAAAATCATACCACAAGCTGGCCCCATAACCATATGACTCATTTCAATCACGCGGATGTTTTTAAGTGGAAGATGGTCTGTCATTAATACTTACCTAATAATATATAATCTGTTAATCGCTATGCTATCACCTATTTATTATTCTTTAAAATATAATGTTTTGATAGTATCGTTCTATATGCTAGAACATAATTATGGATATTAAACAACTTACTTATTTTATTTCGGTTTACGAGCATACCAACTTATCCCATGCCGCTAGCCACTTGTCAGTTGCACAAAGTGCGGTCAGTCATCATATTAGTAATTTAGAAGCCGAATTTGGAACATCGCTATTTATGCGCAAACCCAGAGGGATGGAACCAACCGCAGCGGGCTTAAAATTATACAATCATGCCTGTCATATCGTAGCATCTGTAAAAGCTGCAGAAAATGATATGTTAAGTGAAGCGCAAGAAATTACAGGCGAAATTGTTATTGGCCTGCCTTTTTCAGTTATGAAAGGCATTGGGGTAAAATTAATGAAAGGCGTATTAACCCGTTACCCAAAAATACGACTTTCAATTGTAGAGGGCTTATCTGGCAACATCCAATCAAATTTATTATCCTCAGAAGTTGATTTGGCATTATTCTACAACCCCCATAAAGACAGAAATATTACCATGGAGCATGTGCTTGAAGAAGAGGTTTTCTGCATCGGCACAAAATCTACAATTTCTGACACAGATCTACCCATTACATTTAATGACCTTATCAAACTTCCATTGTTAATGCTAAGAGAAGGTGGTGCCTCACGCGCATTAATTAATAAACCGGGGCTTTTAGCAAAGCTGGATTCTAACGCATTATTACAGCTCAACTCAATTACTGGAATAACCGACGCGATGCTAGAGGGCTTTGGCTGCACAATAGCACCAAAACTATTTGTACAAGAATATTTACACGACGGCAGGCTACATGCACGGCCCATCATTAACCCATATATTACAAGACATCTATATATGGGCTGTCTACGAAGCTATTCCTCCAGCATATTACTTGAAGCCATTAAAAGTCTGATACTAGAACTCATTAAAACAGAAATTAGCGCAAGTCGCTGGATTATAAAATAACGCGGCACGACTCAAACTTTAATGAAATAGCCATTAGCGTTATATCTTAACCTTTTAATATTAGTGTATTTTCTCAAGATTATGCCTTTTAATTAAAAACGTGAGGAAGAATAATGAAATCATCAAAACCAATCATCGCACTCGACATGCCGACATCAGAAGAACCATTAAATAACAACCAAAAACGCTACCTAGAAATATGTGACGAAAAGCTTGGCTTTGTACCAAATGTCTTACAAGCATATGCTTGGAATTCAAGCAAATTTGATGGCTTTACAAATATGTATAATGACCTGATGCTTGCCCCATCGGGCTTAACAAAACTAGAAAGAGAAATGATTGCCGTTGTGGTTTCAAGTGCTAACGGCTGCTATTATTGCCTAGCAGCTCATGGTGCAGCAGTAAGGGAGCTATCAGAAGACCCAAAACTTGGCGAGCAAATGTTAATGAATTATCGCACAGCTAAACTCACCTTAAAACAACGTGCAGCATTAGACTTTGCGTATAAGCTGACTTTAAACCCAAATGAAATAGATGAACCTGACCGTCAAAAGCTAAGAGATGCGGGCTGGGTTGACCGCGAGATTTGGGAT
Organism: Hyphomicrobiales bacterium; assembly: GCA_016744975.1. Lineage (GTDB taxonomy): Bacteria > Pseudomonadota > Alphaproteobacteria > Rhizobiales > OSC116 > OCS116. Next base: position 35,828 of record JADGDI010000015.1, read on the forward strand.
ATTGCAGCGGTTGCTTCTTTCTTCAACATGTCAAACAGGATGAGTGGTGCAATTGACAATCGCCCCAATGACGAATATCATTCAATGGCTCGATAAATTCCAGTTTTTAAAAACTGAAAAATGCTGGCACAACTCACAAAACCTAATTCAAACAACCTTAAACCGTTATATTATAACCGTTTGTTTTAGGTGTGCTGACTGCCAATAAACCTATGAAATAAAAGAAACACATATTTTAGTGTATACCTCCATTATTATCGGCTCAAATATGAGTTTATATTCAATTAAATTAGAGAGATAGTTTATTCTAAATATTTTTTTAATATATGAGCATTACATTGAGAATTATAGGGGGCTTATTTAGGAGTTGCGAATGCATAAATTCTTGATTAAAATTCTCTTAGTCACTCAGTTTTTATTTTTAGGGTATATTAGTGCTCAAGCGGCAAGTTGGCAGGTTAGGAAGGTCAGCGGCCAAGTCATATTTGTAAAAAAAGGATATGCGGAAAAGTGGCTAGAGGTAAATGATCAGTTTGCACCAGGGGATCGCATTGAAACCTTAGCGTCAGGTTCTGCTTCGCTATCGCGTTACGGCGAGGCAATGATTATCTCATCCAACAGTATACTCATGTTACCAGAAGAGGGTAATGACGGTTATATCACCACCATTTTTCAGACTTTAGGCACTGCGTTATTTTCAGTCAAAAAGAAACAAACTAAACATTTTGAAGTAAGAACGCCCTATGCGGCGGCTTTGGTAAAAGGCACTACCTTTGCAGTTAACGTAAATCAAAGTAACTCCCAATTGCAGGTATTCGAGGGTGCCATCGAGCTTAGTGGCAAAAAGCGGAGTAAAAAAGTTATCGTTGCTGCAGGTAGGAAATCCGTCACCCCACATAATGTAGCAGCCAAAGTCATTGTAAAAAAAGTTGCCAATACCTCACGAATTAACCCCCATTTAGGTGATAATGTTAAAAAACTGGCAGAAACATATATTAATAAAATTGCAATTGGAAAAAGCAACAAAAATCAGTTTACAAATAACATCATTAGACCGTTTAAAACACCGGGTAAGTCGATAAATAAAAAGAAAGTATTTAAAGGCAAGATCAGTAAAGCTTTGGTTGAAAAAATACGAATAGTTAAAAAACCAAAGCCTACAAGAAAAACACCTAAACCGATCAGAGCAAACAGCATTGAACAGTCAAATAGCAAAGCTGCAACAAATGACAATCAAGCAAAAAATGGATATGTTCCTAAAGCCGCTAAGCACAAGCCAGAGAAAAATGGATATGCACCTAAAGCCGCTAAGCACAAGTCTGCGAAAAATGGATATGCACCTAAAGCCGCTAAGCACAAGTCTGCGAAAAGTAGATATG
>JADGDI010000160.1 GCA_016744975.1 Hyphomicrobiales bacterium
CTTCAAGTGTTTCATCATCAAGTTTTTTTTTGTTAAAAATATCGCCAATACCAGAAACTAAATTGTTGTTGCTTTTAGATAAACCTTGAGTTAGGCGCTTGAACCAAGTTTTTTTGGTAGGTTTAATGGCAACGGTTTCAACAATCGTTTCGGCAGTGGGTATGATTTCTGACTCTAACCCGACGGTTTCAACTTCAACCGTAACTTTTTCTTCAACGGGTTTGACTTCAGTCGCCTCTGCGACTTCTAGTTGATTGGATTTATTGTTTTTATTGCGGCCAAAAAGTTTTTTGAACATCGTTTACCTATCCATTTGTGCAATTGCTGTGGCCAAAAGCATATTATTATCTTGGCCAATGATTTGCGCTTTTACTATATGGCCTGCTTGGCTTGGTTTATCAAGAGAAACCGCAGTAAAATATTCTGTTCGGCCTTGATTGTTATTTTCAACCAAAATATGGCGAATGCCGCCTTGTTCGGTTTTTAGATGTTGGTTAAATGCTGCTTTGGCTTTTTGGCGTAACTTTTTTGCACGTTGTTTAATCACATCGCCTGCAACTTGTGGCATTTTGGCGGCTGGTGTGCCAATGCGGGCGGAAAACGGAAAAACATGTAAATTAGTTAATTGGCATTGATCTATCAGTGATAATGAGTTGGCAAACATGGCATCGGTTTCGGTTGGAAAACCTGCGATAATATCGGCTCCGAACACAATATCAGGGCGGATTTTGCGGGCATCCTCACAGAATTTTATGGCATCATCTCGCAAATGGCGGCGTTTCATGCGTTTTAAAATCATATTATCGCCATGCTGCAAGCTTAAATGCAGGCTTGGCATCAGCCGAGAGTTTGAGAGTGCGTCCATTAAATCAGCATCGGCCTCTACGCTGTCAATCGATGAAATGCGAAGGCGTGGCAGGTCAGGCACCATTCTTAAAATGCGCTGAACCAAGTTTCCAAAAGGTGGTCTGCCAGGCAAATCGCTGCCATAAGAGGTGATGTCGACCCCTGTTAATACCACTTCTTGATAGCCATTATTGACCAAAGTTTTTATTTGATTAATGACTTCGCCAGCTGGCACTGAGCGGCTGACCCCGCGGCCATAAGGGATAATGCAAAAGGTGCAGCGATGGTCGCAACCGTTTTGAACCTGAATGAACGCGCGGGTATGTTCGTTCATGCCTGAAATGAGGTGATTGGCGGTTTCTTTAACGCTCATAATGTCGTTGACTTTAACCCGCTCTTCTTGGCTTATACCAAAATCTAGGCCCTTATAGCTTTTTGCGTGCATTTTTTCATCATTGCCAAGTAGGAGATCAATTTCTGGCATTTTAGCGTAGGTTTCAGTTTCTATTTGCGCGCCACAACCTGTTACAATGATGCGGGCGTTTGGGTTGTCACGTTTTGCTTTGCGAATGGCTTGCCGTGCTTGACGGCTGGCTTCATTGGTGACAGCGCAGGTGTTAAACACGATGCTGTTATCCATGCCAGACTTGTCGAGATTGTCTTTAATAACTTGTGATTCATAAGCATTTAGACGGCAGCCAAACGTCACCACCTGATTTTCTATAAAGTTTTTAGCGGCTGGTAATTGTCGTTTGTTCTCGCTCATTTAGCGATCTCCAAAGGGCGTCGTTGTCTGATCTTTTAGCAAGAATAGCTCAGCAGGTAGGATGTCTTCAAAGTCTAGCATCCAGTCACCGGTCATCAGAACGTTATTGGCTTGTGTCCATTCAATGCTAATATCACCTGCGGGCACGCTTATCATAACTTTGCGGCCTGTATAGCCGCGCCGGTGAGCGCAAACTGCGCCAGCACATGCAGCGGTTCCGCAAGCCTCGGTGATGCCAACGCCACGCTCCCAAGTACGTAAAATAATTTTATCATTGGGCAAGACTTGTGCTACTGAAACATTAGCGCGTTCAGGAAATAATGGGTGATTTTCAATCATTGGGCCAAAGTTTTTAAGGCCATATTCATCTGGGTGCTTATCAGCCCAAAAAATGACGTGCGGATTGCCTATATTCATGACAGAAGGGGTGTGTAAAATGGGGCTGCCAAAAGGACCAACCTCAAGCTCGATGCCTGACGTGTCGGCAAATTCTTCACTCAATGGTATTTCTTGCCAGTCAAAACGGGCTTGGCCCATATTGACAGTGACCTGTTGTATGCCATTTTTAGGCGCTTCAAAACGAACATGTTTTTTACCATCATTGGTTTCGATCGATGTTTCTTGGGTATTTAATTCTTGCATTAATAGCGCGCCAATACAGCGTGATGCATTGCCACAAGCGTTAACTTGACTGCCGTCTGCATTATAAATACGCATAAAAATATCGGCAATTTTAGATGTTTCAAGCACGATTAACTGGTCAAAGCCAATGCCCGTTTGTTTATTGGCAATGGCCTGTAAGGTTGCAACCGAAAGTTGAAATTCATGTTTGCGGGCATCAAGCACTATGAATTGATTGCCCAGGCCGTTCATTTTTAAAAATGGTATGTCTTGCTGTGTCATGATTAATGCCTATATTTTACCCATTATAACGCATTTTTAATTGCTTTAGAAGGCTTGTTATATAG
>JADGDI010000161.1 GCA_016744975.1 Hyphomicrobiales bacterium
CATTTCCTAGAATCGGGATCAGTTTAATATCCATTTTTTCTTGTTTTATAATTTCGGATAACTCGCGTTCAATCGTGTAAAGTGAAAACTCCGAAACATCCATTATAATCAGTTGTTTGGGGTAGCTTTTTAAAATTTGCCGACATAGCTCTGAACCGATTGAACCTGCTCCGCCAGATACCATCACATTTTTGTCTACGATACATTTTGAAAATAAATCTGAATTGGGCGCAACTGGTTCTCGACCTAACAATTCAGTAATATCAATATTTTGAATGTCTGAAATTGACTGCTCTCCGCTCAGCAAAGAATCGATATGTGGCAAGGTTTTGACCGTCACATCACAATCTTCAAGGCTAAACACAGCCTCGCGCCGCCGCGAACGAGAGACGCTCGGCATTGCTAATAATATCGTATCAATTTTAAGTTTTTCAGTCAATATTGGCGCATCAACACTTGGGTAAATTTTAATGCCATCTAATGTCAAACCATGTTTTTCAATTTGATCATCAATAAAAGCAATGGTTCTATATTCAGGCGAATTGCGCATTAATTGCATCACCTGACGACCTGACTCCCCTGCACCATAAATAAGTACCCGTTTTGCAACCACATTCCCTGATGATAAATCTTGTAAAATAACCCGTGCAAAAAGTCGCATCGAGATTAAACTAATAGAAAATATCATCAAATAAATAAAAGTAAATCTTATGGGAAATACCGAATAAATTGAAAAGTAAAGAATAAAAAATACAATGCTGCTAACCGCAGCACCAAGCACCATTTTAAACAAACTTTTAAGCCCTACGAAACGGAATATATCTTTATAAATCCCTTGGGTTTGAAAGAAAAGAACCGAAAATAGTGACACGCCAATGACCAAAATAAAAAGCCAAGCTTGTTCATTAATATTGGGGATTTTTTTTTCTAATAATATATAGGTTATTAAGAATGCATTTAGCGAAACTAAAAGATCAACAATCATCATAATCAATATTTTATTGCGCCGCTCAAGGCGAATGATTTGTTTAGCTAACCATATATCACTCATAAAACCACCACTGACCAATTTATCTTGATAAATATAGAGGCTTTTAACGCAATTGCATATAAGAAATTAAGGACAGTGCCACTTTATGACCATAGCAGCTCAAATTTATGCAGGCCTTGCGCATTAATCGCCAATATATTGCTGCATTTCACTTGAAACTTGCACCTTAAACCCAGTATCTGACTTAATTATAAAATATGCAGCAAACTGGTTTTCTTCAGCAAATTTAACGGCCTTCGCCTCACCCATCACCAACATAGCGGTTGCCAATGCATCGGCTTTAGCAGCATCGCATGTAATAACACTAACCGATGCAAGTGCATGATCAATAGGCCTTTTAGTAATAGGGTCAATCACATGGCTATAGCGCTTGCCGCCCAATTCAGCATATTTGCGATAATCGCCACTGGTTGCAACTGCCATATCACTAATATTTATAATCTGTTGGGCATCAGAAATACCAAGCAATGGTTTTTCTATCGCCAAGCGCCATTTATCGCCTTTCCCATTATGCCCAGCAGTGACAATTTCGCCCGCAACCTCGACCATAAAATTATCAATTTGTTGTTGCTTTAAATATACACCAACTTGATCTGCACCATAGCCTTTAGCAATTGAATTCAGTGAGATGGTGCAATTTACAAGCTTACGCAACCGTTGATTTGTTGGGTCATACTGTAAGTTTTGGTGGCCCAATATTGTTGTAATTGCCGATAAATCTTTATCGCTTGGCTGTTTACTAATCGCACCATTTGCGCCAAAACCCCACAACTCAACCAATGGACTAAGCGTAATATCAAGTGCGCCATGACTTAACGCCCCAATCTCTAGTGCAATTTTAATATTTTCGGCCATTTCTTGGGGCAATTGAAACCATTCATTCGCTGGATAGTGATTAAATTGCATTAAGACCGACATGGCGTTAAACACGGTCATTTGCGACTCTATTTTATCCAAGCATTTTGATACTCCAGCATTAAGCAGCTCCAAATCTGTGCTGGCATTAACCAATGCCTTGACACTATATTGACCGCCCATACTAAGACCGCGCAGCGTCACCAAAATACGTTTGATGGGTTTTTCTGGCCAAGTATAACTAGCAGATGCAGAAAAACTAACTTTGGGATCATAGTCATATTGAAAGCTCATGCTAAACTCTTTTATTGATGATAAAGGTTCGGCAAATAACCAATGCTTATATACATTATTATTTGCCGAACCTATTTTCTAACAGCTGATTTATTTAGCAACTGCTTTTTCTATTATTGCTACAGCTTCTGTGCCTTTTAGCAATTCATTTTCTTTAACCAAGTCAACCACGGTATCACCAAAATCATCGACCTGATCAGTCTTCGCACCTTTTGATAGCAAAAATTCAATCACTTTAACATCATGTGATTTCATCGCCGCATACATTAATGGCGTTAATTTATATGCATTTGCTGCATTAATATCAGCACCATCAGCAACCAAATATTCTAATG
>JADGDI010000162.1 GCA_016744975.1 Hyphomicrobiales bacterium
ATATATTACTAATCGTTTTAGCAAAAATAAAAATCCAACTATTACGCAAAGTTCACAAATAAGTTAATTATCATTATTTAAATTCTTAAATAATAAAACCTTTGTTTCTTTATAACCTATTTCTATATTAATATAGTCATCAAATAGACAATTAAAAGAGGCGAATATGAATTTAAAATTAGAGGCGATTAACCGCTATCCAATTAAAGGCTTCACGGTCGATTGCCTTAGCAAAACCATATTAGAAGTTGGCAAAACCATTATGGGTGACCGAAAATATGGCTTTCAAGATGGCCGCTTAGAATTTGATTCATATGCACCAAAACATTACGCCAAAACCAAATTTATCGTGCTGGTGAACAAACAAAAAGTCGCAACGCTAAATATCAGTTATGATGAAGCATGTGAATTTATCAGTATCAAAAAAAGTGGTATAACATTGGCAGAAGGTAACCTAACCTCAAATTCTGACCGCAGAGATATTGAATTTTTCATCAACGATTATTTCGAAGGCGATCTAAAAGGTGATACCAAATTACTATTTGCAAAAGATGAGAGCGGCTTTTCATTCTCAGACGTTAAACCAAAATGCATTTCCATTTTAAATTTAGAATCGGTTAAAAAGTTCGAGCAAGATACAACGTTAACAATCGACCCAATCCGCTTTAGATGCAATCTACACATTTCAGGCCTTCCGCCTTTTGATGAGCTAAACATGCTAGAGCAAACCCTCAAAATTGGCGACAGCAAACTAAAAATCTTCAAAAAAATCCAACGCTGCCCTGCGGTAGATGTTAACCCAAGCACCGCAACACGCGATACTGACCTTAACAAATTGTTAAAACAACATTATAATCATAGATATATGGGCGTCTACGCCATGGTCGAGCATGGCGGTGAAATCAAATTAGGAAATGAAATATCCGCTAAATAACTATATCAAACCGGCAAATTTTATGGCAATCTTAAGCCCGCGCCTAACTTGCACAAATAAAAACAAAGCAACCCCAGCCATGGTTATAGCCGTTGCGCTCGCAGCCCCCTCAAGCCCCCAAATCGGAATCAACAAAAAGTTCAAAATAATATTTACCACAGCAGCCACACCTGTTGTCCATAATACAGTTTTTTGCTGGCCCATCATGGTCATCATCCATTCTGTTGGCCCCGTTGCAGCACGCAATATCGCACCAATGCTTAAAATAACAATCACCATATAACCACGGGTAAACTCCTCACCATAAGCTGCCAAAAACCAATAACCGACCAACATAATGCCTAGTGACGCAACAAGCGATGGCAAAAATGTCATGGTAACAGAATGGTTTATGGCCTTGGTCAATTTCTCGCGGTTATCATCATCCCAATATTCGGCAAATTTACTGGCCGATGCCACAACCACCGCATAATAAATAAATGCCGCCAATAAAGTGGTTTTAACCGCGGCAAAATATACCGCAATATCTTCTGGTAATAAAAAATATTCCATCATGACAATGTCAGTATTGGTAATAAAAATCATAAAACTATCGGTCAATAATAACGGAAATGCCAAAGCCAACCATGGCTTGGCTAAAAAAGTCTTTTTAACTTTGGTTACTTTTTTTGCAATATTAATTTCAACCAAAATCAGTTGAACAAGCGCAGTAAGGCCAGAGGCAATAATGCAAGCCATCATAATGCTGCTGGCATCACGAGCAAATCCAAAATAAACCATTATAAAAAAGAATATCAGAATTAAAACGGGGCGCAGCAAATAATTGGGCAACAAACCCAAGTAAATCCAATCATTTGCACGCGATATGCCTTCTTGAACATCTACAATCGCAAATAATGGCACACATATAAGCGCCAACATTAAAGGAAACGCAATACCCGTTTGCACTGAGCCACTAAACATCTGAACGCCATAAATACCAATAATCGTGATCAAAATAGCAATAAAAAAACTCAAATATCGGCCAAAAAACATCAATCCCAAATAATCTGATACCCGTTCTCGTTTTAAATATATCGGTAAGTTTTTAACCATAACCATCGAAAAACCCAACGTTGAGATGGATCCAAGAATAATCACCCAAGTCCAAGCATAAGTATAAATACCAAATTCTCGGCTACCAAGCCAGCGAGCCAATATTATATGTGACAAATAAATAAAGGCAGCACTACCAAGGCGGATCGCAAAAGCCAACATAGCAGATCTTGTTGACTTAGCCTTTTCAGACCGACCAAAGGTTTTTACATATACTTTACGCAACTTATTTGCCATATTTTCACTTATTCTTTCAAAAAATTCAGTCTCTTACTCTTAAGTCGTTAAACTATAGTCAATAAGTTACCAAGCTATTCTAATATCTAAAAAG
>JADGDI010000163.1 GCA_016744975.1 Hyphomicrobiales bacterium
ATTCAACGTTAATAACTCTATGAAAAGATTTACTTGTATTTTGAATTTATGTCCATTATAATTATATAATCAGGAGTAATGATTAATGTTGTGGATTAAACTTGAGAAATCTTTGAAGAAAATCTTGTTTTTGATTATAGCCAAGAATTTTGGTTGAAAGATTTTTAACATCCCAAACACGCAGCATGATATCTTGCTCATCCACATGCGGCTGTAGTGAAAATAAATTGCGATCATCTACAAAAGCAGCGGCCTGTACATTATCGAGTAGATTTGGAGTTGCCCGTAGTGAAAAATAAATATAAGCCGCAATATTTGCAGCCAAACTCATCACCACACCATGGGTTAAATTATCGCCAAAATCCAACCCAAACATTGCATATGGTTTGAGCCATTCAATGCCAAATGGCCCAGACTGTGTGATATAGATATTAATGAATTCAATATCAAAACTAGGCATAAGCAATGTATAGAACCATACCAAAAAGCCTAACAAAATTCCAGTTGTAGCGCCATATTTATGACCTTTACGCCAGGTGATTGCGCCAATGGTTGCAGGTGCAAACTGTATTGCTGCTGCAAAAGAAATTAGGCCGATGGATGCTAGCTTTTCTGCAGTTTGCGAACGGTAATAGGCGTAAGCCAATAGCATTAGAATAATAATTGCCCCACGCCTGATATTAATCAACCAGCGACTAAAGTCATTTTCATCCATGTTAATAAAGCGAAAACGTACCATTAAAGGCATGATTATATCATTGCTTACCATTGTGCTTAGCGTGATTGACGATACAATAACCATGCCTGTTGCAGCTGAAAAACCACCTAAAAATGCCAATATAGCCAAAGTTGGCTCGCTTAAAAAAATTGGAATATTAAGAATGAATTGCTCAGGGTTTTGCATATTTTGAGGTAATAAATTAAGACCGCCAACGATGATTGGCACAACGATTATTGAAACCAATAACAAATAAATTGGTAATATAAACCTTGCATATTTTACATCATAAACATTATTATTCTCGACCACGGTGACGTGAAATTGCCTTGGTAAAAATAAAATGGCTGACATGCTAAGCACCATCATCGTTATAAAACGGGTATTGATTTGATCACCTGAAAACAGATTTCTTGATTGGTTCAAGTTTTCAACTTGCATAGCCAAATCATCATAACCATCCAGTACATAAAATAAAATGAATAGGCCTACCAATAAAAACGCGACCAATTTAATGACCGATTCAAATGCCACGGCGGTAATTAAACCGCGATGATGCTCGGTTGCATCAATATGACGTGTGCCAAACATAATGGCAAAAAAAGCCAGTGCCAATGCAATGGCTAGCTCATTTGCCCAACCTGCTGCATGACTAATGCCCGCCTGCCCAAGTTGAAAAGACATAATTTGATAGGATACGGAAATGGATTTTAATTGTAGTGCGATATAAGGCAATGAACCAATGACGGCGAAACTAGCGACCATCATTGCTAAATATTGGCTTTTACCATAACGTGCGGCAATAAAATCTGCAATTGACGTACTATGCTGTTTCCTTCCTACAATGACTAGTTTTTGAATGAAGCGCCAACCAAATGTAAAGGTAAGAATCGGACCTAAATAAATGGCAAAATATTGCCAACCTGAACTGGTTGCCGTTGCCGCCGCGCCATAATAAGTCCAAGATGAGCAATAAACTGCCAGTGAAAAACTGTAGGTGGATGTGCGTATAAAATTATGTTGCGGTTTGTCACGATAATTATCACCCCACCACGCAACTAAAAAAAGCGCACCAATATAAGCTAGGCTTATGGTTACAATTAGCCAGCCATTTAGCATATCAGTCCCTTTTTTAAGGTTAGTTTTATTTATATTCGGTCATTAAATCTGTTGTATCGCCGATAAGCAAGTGATAAATTTGAATAGCCGAGT
>JADGDI010000164.1 GCA_016744975.1 Hyphomicrobiales bacterium
GTACAAGGCATACAACCGATTGACAAATAACCATCTGCAACCAAGGGGTGACGGGGTAATTTATTGTTAATGATGTAGTTTTTAAGCTGATCTAAGCCCCAATTTGCTAGGGGATTGACTTTGATTTGACCATTTGAGAGTTCGAAAATTTCTAAATCGCTACGGCTATTGCCTTGAAAGCGTTTACGCCCTGTAACTAAAGCTTTATAGGGTGCGGTGGCTTGTTGATATGGGGTTGTTTTGCGCGCAAGACAGCAGGCATTGGCATCACTTGCCCATAAGATACCCCGCGGGTCGGCTTGTTTTATCCGTTTCTTATCGGCTTTATGAATGCTGACATTGGTAAGGTTTAACTGTTGGTTGACTTTGTCGCGGTAACGTTTGGTTTCACCAAATAATTTGCCTGTATCGATGAAAATTACGGGTAGATTTTTATCAATTTGTGACACTAAATGCAGGAGGATAACTGCTTCGGCACCGTAAGATGAAACCAAAGCAATATTGTTAGAAAAAAGTTCGTTAACGGCGTGGGTTAAAATATCAAATGGTTGGTCATTGTTGAACTTTTGATTCAGTGCGGTTATCTGGTGTTGTGTATATTGTGACATATGCGCCTATGCTCCGTCGTGGATGGAAAAATATTAGTAGCGACTGCCGGTTAGTTTGTTTTGTTGTGATCTTTGATAAAAATGTGACATGCGTGTTGTTTCTTCTACCCAAATCTGGGTGTTTTGATTTTTGGGGATTTCGATGACATCCACCCCGCAGCGGAATAGAAACTGTGCTTGGTCGGCCATTGGGTTGCCGATTGCGCGAATTTCGCCTTTAAAACCAAGCTTACTGCGCAATAAATGTGCCATTGTGAAGGCGCGGCCATCGCCAAACTTTGGAAAGTTTAAGGCAATTAAAGCGATGTTACTAATATCTTGTGCTAGGGCTTCTATATTATCATGGCTGTTGAGCCAAATGCAGATGTTATCTAGTTTGGCTTTGATTTCAGTTTTGTTATTTTGCCAAAAGGCGAGCGGAAGTATTTGATCTTTGTGTAGAATTAGACCGTTAATATCAGTGATGACGGTTAATTTATTGATTGAAATTTCAGCGTTTTTATTAAGCAGTACCATATAAGGCCTCCTTGAACGGGGTGTTGCCGACGCGGCGGTAGTGGGTAAGAAAATCCTCGCCATTGATGCGGTTTGTAAGATAGGCTTTGACGATGGTGTCAACGGCTGGGACAATTTCCTCTATTGAAAAAGATCTGCCGACTATTTTCCCGATGGATGCATCGCTGTTAGATGAACCGCCTAGAGTAATTTGAAAGGCTTCAACGCCTTTTTTATCGACACCTAAAATGCCAATATTTGCCACATGATGGTGAGCACAGGCATTGATACAGCCGGAGATGTTTAAGGTTAAGTTGCCAATATCATGCAGTTTTTTTAGATCGTTAAAATGGTTTGAAAGCATTTGTGCGATAGGGATTGAGCGGGCATTGGCTAGGTTGCAATAGTCCAAACCTGGGCAAGCTATTATATCGGTTAGAAGGCCTATATTTGCAGGCGCTAGATTGGCGGCTGTTAGTTTTTGCCAGAGCGTAAACAGTTTGTCAATTTTCACATGCGGTAATACTAGATTTTGTTTATGGGTTGCGCGTATTTCGCTTAGTGAATAGGCATCTGCGAGGGATGCAATTGTTTCCATTTGCCCTGCGCTGATATCACCTGGAATGCCGCCATGGGGCTTTAGTGAAATAGAAACAATGCTATAGCCATTTTGCTTATGAGCAGATACGTTGTTTTTTACAAAAAATTCAAAGCCGTTATTTTCTTTTTGTTGGTTATTAAATG
>JADGDI010000165.1 GCA_016744975.1 Hyphomicrobiales bacterium
AACCACAATATAGCATTCGGCTAAAACCTGGTGCATTGGCGGCAAATATAACCTCAGAAGAGGTTGCTCTGCAATTGCGCTCGGCTTATTTGCAAGTGAAAATTAGTGAGGTTTATCAGGGTAGGGAAGCTTATGATATTGTGGTCAAACTTGATAGTGAGCCATCACAAGCTGTGAGTGACTTTGATAATTTTACAATATTCTCAAAATCTGGCCAAGCGCTGCCACTCAATAGCATTGCAAATATAGTAGAGGTTCGAGAGTTTTCGCGCATTGGGCATATAAACCACCAACGTGTTGTGAATATTTATGGTGACGTAGATGCAAAAGTCACAAATACTGCAGAGCTTGTTAAAGACTTGCAACCGCGACTTGATGAGTTAATACAGAAATATCCGAATGTTAAAATTGTTTTTAAGGGCGAAATTGAAAATGGTGATGAAACAAAATTGTCTATTCTTTCAGGTTTTGGCTTCGGGTTGCTTGGGGTATTTCTTTTACTGAGTTTGCAATTTAAAAATTATCGTGAACCTCTTTTGGTCATGGTCAACATACCCTTGGCTTTGGTTGGCGCTATTTGGGGTCATTTAATCATGGGCATAGACTTCACCATGCCAAGCATGATTGGTTTTGTATCTTTAGCAGGCATTGTGGTGAACGATTCGATTTTGTTAGTTGAATTTGTAAAACGTAGCGTAGGTGAAGGCTTGGTTTTAAAAGATGCCGCTAAGCAAGCTGTTAGCGATCGATTTAGAGCGATTTTTTTAACCTCTGTAACCACCATTGCGGGTATGACGCCATTGTTATTTGAAACTAGTACTCAAGCGCTTATTTTGGTGCCATTGGTGACCTCAATTGTCTTTGGGATGATTACTTCTGCATTGTTGATTATGTTTGTGCTACCTGCAATATATATGATTATGGAAGATATGGGCTTTGTGAGATTGGCCGCGAAATCAACTGCTGCGGATGGAGGATAGTGTAAGTATTTAATAAAATATGACAATGGGTAATTGGTGGTTTTAGAGCTGTTATACTTTGAGCCTATTTGCAAGTTGTGGTCTAATAATTTATCAAGGATATGGTTAAGTTATTAATCATACAGTCTAATTTCTATCCAATAGTATGATATATTTTTTGTCTGGAGCATAATTTTGCTTTCAATTTTAATTATTAATTGTTAAGGATGTAGCGGGGGAGTAAATAAAAGCCGCAGCTTGAGGGGATTTATGAGTGATGCTAATAAGCAATTATTAGGGGGATTAAACAGAGCGCTACCAATTTCTTTATTACGCGCCCGTGAAGTTACAATGCGAAAATTAAACAAACTCGCAGCTTCTCATAATATTACTGTTCAACAGTGGCGGGTTATTTGTGCACTTGCTGATGAAGAACCATTGGACGCAAAAACTTTGTCTAAACGATGCGTTATACTGGGTCCCTCGCTTACTCGAATATTAAAGATTTTAGTTTCAAAAGGCCTGATACATTCGCTAAAAACCGAAGATATACGACGTCATTCGGTTATTTTAACCAAGGCTGGTCGAGAGTTGTTTGATCAAGCATCTGGCCCAGCAGAAAGCGTGTATAATGAAATTGAACAGGCATTTGGCTCTGAAAACTTAGTTCAATTACTAGACTTGCTGGATTTGCTTTGCAGTAAAATTGAAAAACTTGATTTAAATTTGCCTAGTCCTTCCCAAACAAAATAATAGGATAAATATTAAAGAATGGATTGTTTATGAGTGATAGTTTGCAACGTGCTGTGCTTGCTGGTGGCTGTTTTTGGGGTATGCAATGGCTGCGGCCCTGGGTTTGGGGGTTGGAACGATCAATTGTTT
>JADGDI010000166.1 GCA_016744975.1 Hyphomicrobiales bacterium
TGACTAAGAGACATGTGATCAATTGTGAAATTTTAGGACTAAATGTAAAGTAAAAGAAGCTTTGCGCTAAAAATGCCCATATTTGCAGAAAAACCTGATGGACGAAGGTTACTCGAAAAAGTGTGAAATCTAATAAACTGGTAGTTGCTCCAAAAAAGACGATTAATGAAATGGTGTAATAGACAGGATATAACAAAATTAGTAAATATTTTAAGCTTGTTTTTTTAAGCCATTTAAAAAGTAAAAAATGAATGAATGAAAGTATGATAAAGCTGATAAAAGCTGTACCCATTGCCAGAAAAAGACACGCTAAAAACGCTTTGGTAAAAAAATATTGGCTATAAAAGGTGGATAGCAGCGTAAAAACTGCAATAAGGGCGGAGAGTTTGATATTATTCTCAATAACCCATATGCCAACTTTTTGGAAAGTGAGTTTAGCCATTATTTTTTTATCACAAATGGGATGACCATGTAACGCCTATCTTGCCCTTCAAAACCGAGTTTCATAATATTTATAAAGGTCATGAATATTTTATCGCCATTATCGGCCTCGAAATAATGCACTTGATCAATTGTATAATCTAACGCGCAACCACGGCTTTTAGGCAAATTGGTATCTGTATAGGTTTTGATCAACTTGTCTTTACTAGGGGGGTGGCTTTTAAGAGCCGTTAAGCTAAGGCTAAAGATTTTGATGGGCTGGTCGATATATTGTTGGCAAGTAGGGGCGTTGGTTGTTTGGGTTGTTAACTTAAGCTCATATTGGTTTAGCCTTGGTGCGCTTGGGTGAATGCCAAACTGGCTGCTATATTTATCACCATCTAGCTGGGTAATTGGTTTTGATACCAATGTAAAACCGTGTAACATTGTGCCTAATTGTTTGATTTTTGGCGTGGCTTTTGCAATTGCGCGGGCGCGGGCTTTACTTAGACTGGTTGCATCATCTTTTATAATGAGGCGAATGGGTGGTGCATTTTTAACCCAACTATTGGCATGACTGTTGATGAAAAAAATATCTACATAAGGAAAGCCAGAACCGTCTTGTATGCCATATTGTTCAAAAGCGAAATATTTACCATCGGGAGAAAAGCCTATAATGCGCATTAAAGCTGCATCTGCAGCAAAGGCACTGCTAGGCAGGCTGAGTAAGAATAATGAAAATAATGAAATGGATTTAAGCAATTTATACATGCGATTCCCATCTAATAACGATAATTAAACAATAGCACTCGAGTGCTAAATAAAACAAGTATTTTATTTACTCTGAGGTTAAAAAATCTGTCAGTTTATCATGCTCGTAACCTGCAAAACTTACAAAACCAACTGGGACTTTACAATTAATGGCATTAACAATTTGAAAAGCGCCTGATTGTCCAAAACCGCCACATAGTTCTATAACTTCTATGCCGTCATTTACCATTTGTTGGGCGATATCAATTGCCTGGCTTACGGTTTCGGTACAAATAACTGTGCTGTTGAAATTTGGGCTAGAAATTTTTGCGTGATGCTGCTTTGCATCATAATCGTTCCCTAAAATGATATAGCCATAATTTTTTAACTCAGCCATATTTACCCCACTTTAGCTGTCATTCGCGACAGGCTAGCCATTGGAAACTTTATAATTGATTTTTTTATAACTTTCAATAAAGATTTGGGTTCTGCTATACTGAGATTAGAACTTGTATCGTTCTAATTATGATGATTGTGATTTATTACAAATGTATGCCGCACTCGGTTTTTTTTTGGCCAGACCAACGGCCATCGCGATAT
>JADGDI010000167.1 GCA_016744975.1 Hyphomicrobiales bacterium
ACCTTATATCATCCTGATGACAGGGGTAAATGGAGCAGGCAAAACTACCACCATTGGTAAAATGGCTGCTAAATTTAAAGCCGAGGGTAAAAGTGTCATGCTGGCTGCTGGCGATACATTTCGAGCTGCAGCGGTTGAGCAATTAAAAATATGGGGTGAACGCTCAAACATTAAAGTCGTATCAGGCGCAGAAGGTAGTGATGCGGCAAGCCTTGCATATGAAGCCATTAACCAAGCCCGCAAGAACAATATTGATATCCTAATGATCGACACCGCAGGACGGCTGCAAAACCGTAGCGAGTTAATGGACGAATTGGTGAAAGTTGTGCGGGTCATAAAAAAACAAGACAGCAGCGCACCACATGCTAGCCTACTCGTGCTTGACGCCACCACCGGCCAAAATGCGGTAAATCAAGCACAAATATTTTCAGAAAAAATCAACATCTCAGGCTTGGTGATGACCAAGCTAGATGGCACTGCAAAAGGTGGCATATTAGTAGCAGTCGCCACAAAATTCAACCTACCAGTACATTATATTTGCATTGGCGAGCAAATTGATGACTTACAACCCTTTAGCGCTAGCGAGTTTTCTGACGCGCTTACTAAAATCAATTAGTCATGCTAAATTCAACAAAATAAAGCAAAATACATGAAAAAAACCTTTGGATTTCTACTAGAAATATTCCCCCTTGCAGTATTTTTTATCGGCTCAAAATATACCCATCTGGTGCTTGATATTGAAAAAGACCGCAATCTAATTTATGCAACAGGCATGTTAATGGCCGCCACTTTAATCGCCATTATCGGCCGTTGGTTGCTTGAGAAAAAACTTGCCATCATGCCAATTATTACGCTAATTATCGTGCTTATTTTTGGTGGGCTAACCATTTATTTAGACAATGCCTTTTTTATAAAAATCAAACCAACCATTTTAAATCTTTGCTTTGCATCTGTATTATTAGGTGGGCTATTATTCAAGAAAAAATTACTAACCTATGTTATGGGGCCGGTGCTAAATATGGATGAGGCAGGTTGGCATAAATTAACCCTAATGTGGGGGCTGTTCTTCATTGCGCTAGCAGGGCTAAATGAGCTTATTTGGCGTAATTTTGCAGAAGATATTTGGATCAATTTTAAAGTCTTTGGCATGGCTCCAATCACCATCATTTTTTCAATGCTAACCATGGTCTTCATCAACAAGCATCTAATTGTTGATGAAGACGAGGCCAATTAAAAGCTATCCAAGTGGCATAAATTGTCCGCTTAATGTCATCATCTTGTCTTTTAGGGTTTTTATGTTAGGTTATAGTTGCCCCAACCAAAGGAGCAACTTATGACCAAAACAATAAAAACCGTGCATTTAGCAATCGATATTCAACAAAGCTTTCTCCATATGCCTTATTGGCAAAATGATGATTTGGAAATTTTTAAAGCCAATGAAATCAAGCTTATAAATGGTCTGGATAAACTTAACATCCCAACCATCGGCATTTTTCACATTGAAGAACAAGGGCCATTTAGCAAAGCATCAGGTCATGCTGTTGC
>JADGDI010000168.1 GCA_016744975.1 Hyphomicrobiales bacterium
AACGACTGTATGACATAAGTATTCTCCTTGCTTCAATTGTAACCTGCAAGGTGTCTACTAATCTAGGGGCTATTCAAACAACAAGAAATTAGTAAAGTGACTGCTAAATTATCTACCGAGCTTGGTAAGCAATATATTCCTGCCAGTAAAGGTGATCAGGTCGAAGGTATTTACACCAAACCTGTTGAACTGGCTTCAGGACGTTTTACCATTGTAGAATAATCCAAGGAGTTTAATCTAGTCCCTTGGCGTTCAGTGTTAGAACGTTAACGTAATCAATTGGTTTCTGGTAAAGTTGGCGGGACTGGTATTAATTGGCAGATTGGTAAAAAAAGAGAACTTGGAATATCCTAAAAACCTTTAAGTACTTGGAGTTGAACTAACTATATTCGTCTCATCATCCAAATAAAAAATACACCGCCCAATAAACCAGTAATAATGCCAATTGGTAAATCCTGAGGGGCAAGAATTTTACGGGCTAATATATCAACAATAACTAGAAAAACAGCCCCAAAGATTGCCGAAAATGGAATCAGTAGTCGATTGTCTGCACCAATGAATAGCCTTAGGATATGAGGTATCATTAAACCGACAAATCCAATTGCACCCGAAAATGCTACCATAACGCTGGTCATTAATGCGGCAAATATAAAAATCATCATTCTAAACTTGACAACATTTAGCCCCAATGTTGTTGCCATTTCCTCACCTGCCATTAAGGCATTAATCTTTGCACTGTTAACATTAAACCATGTGAAACAGACCATAAAAATAACCAATGGATATATCAAATCTTTCCATTGTGCCAAACCCAATCCGCCTAACATCCAAAACATTACATTATGAGCTGCTCTATGATCGCCTAAGAAAATTAGTAAATTGGCGGCAGACATAACCACAAAGGAAACTGCAACACCTGATAATATTAATTTATTAGGGTCTAAAAAGCCATCACGTTTTGCAACGAAAATCACAATAAAAATAGTCGATAAAGCACCTAAAAAAGCAAAAAGTGGTAATGTTAACGCACCAAAAACTAAGCCAACATGCATGATTGCAACAATTGCACCAAATGAAGCACCAGAGCTTACGCCAAGTAAATGCGGGTCAGCTAATGGATTTCGAGTTGCTGTTTGCAGAACACAGCCCGTTACCGCTAATCCCGCACCAACAAGCGCGCCTAAAATTGCCCTCGGAAACCGAATTTGCCAAACAATATTTTCATGTCCATTGCTCCAGTTAAAATCAAACCATTGTTTGGTAAAATAGTCAGGCATTAGTTGATTGAGCGCAATTGCCCAACTGACTTTAATTGGGATATCAGCAGCACCCGAACTTACGGCAATGCTAATGGCTAGAATTAGCAATAATATGCTAAAGATAATTTTGCTAGATAATGATAACTTATGAATGAATGTCATGATTTCCAAAGCTTTAAAGGAGAAGTTGCCTTTTGAGTAGATGTTGATGATTAATTAAACGCTTTTATCAACTTTTTAATTGCCGCAATATTACGTGGTCCTGGAG
>JADGDI010000169.1 GCA_016744975.1 Hyphomicrobiales bacterium
TGAATAGCCCCTAGATTAGTAGACACCTTGCAGGTTACAATTGAAGCAAGGAGAATACTTATGTCATACAGTCGTTACACCGAGGAATTTAAGCGAGATGCTGTGGTTCAGATCACAGATCGGGGCTATTCAGTCCAAGAAGTTTCAGAGAGGTTGGGCGTTAGCACCAAATCACTTTATGATTGGCGAAGGCTTTATAGCCAATCAGAGCCGAAGATAAAAAAAGACGCCGCTCAAGTTTCTGAGATTCATCGATTAAAAGCCGAACTTGCGCGAGTTACTGAAGAGCGTGACATTTTAAAAAAGCAACGGTGTACTTCGCCAAAGATGCCAAATGAAGTACGCCTTTATAAAGCAACATTTGGGTATTTACAGGGTTCGATCAATGTGTCGTATCTTTAGAATACATCCGAGTGGTTTCTATGCATGGCTTAAAAATCCTCTCAGCAATAAAGCAAAAGAAGATAGGCGTTTAACTGGCCTGTTAAAGCAGGTTTGGTTAGAAAGTGGTTGTGTTTACGGTTATCGTAAACTCCACGCAGATTTATGTTCAATTGGTGAAGTGTGCAGCCCTAATAAAATTGCGCGTATAGCCCGAGAAGCCAATATCAAGGCGCAAATTGGTTATAAACGCAAGAAAGGCTTCTATGGTGGCAAACCTTCAGTCGTTGCTTCCAATCAATTAAATCAGAAGTTTGAGGTTCAAGCCCCAGATCAGGTTTGGGTCACAGATATTACCTATATAAAAACATACGAAGGCTGGTTATATTTGGCCGTTGTCATCGATTTATATTCCCGTAGGGTTATTGGCTGGTCGATGCAGTCGCGGATGCAAATGGATCTTGTGCTAAGCGCTCTTCTAATGGCCGTTTGGCGGCGTAATCCAAAGTCAAAAGTCATTGTTCATTCTGACCAGGGCAGCCAGTATACAAGTTATGAGTGGCAAAAATTCCTACAAGATAATAATTTAGAAGCCAGCATGAGCCGCCGAGGTAATTGTCATGATAATGCAGTTGCAGAAAGCTTTTTTCAATTGCTAAAAAGAGAAAGAGTAAGGTGTAAAACCTATATAAACCGCAAAGTGGCTCGGCAGGATATATTCGATTATATTGAATTTTTCTATAACCCAAAACGAAAACATGGTAACAATGGCATGTTGTCGCCAATAGATTTTGAACAACAACAATTATGGAAGACCTGATGTGTCTACAAAATCAGGGGCTATTCA
>JADGDI010000016.1:0-11671 GCA_016744975.1 Hyphomicrobiales bacterium
GGCCTTCTTCTTCGACATAAAAACATTTGCCCTTCACGCCATCAATTTTCATTTGATTAAGTTCAAAGTTACGATATGCGCCAATTACCGCATCCACCTGACCAGACATTAGCGATGGTGATAACGACCAGTTGACATTAACCATCGTCACATCATTCAGGCTTAATCCGTGTTTTTTAAGAATAATACCCGTTGTGGCTTCTTCAACACCGCCAACAGAAAAACCAATTTTTTTGCCCTTAAGATCAGCAGGGGATTTAATAGGCCCCTCTTCAAGTACCAACAGGCAGTTAAGCGGTGTCGCAACCAAAGTACCAACGCGTTTTAACGGCAATCCTTCATGAATTTGCAAATGCAAGCTTGGTTGATATGAAACCGCCAAGTCAGCTTTGCCCGCGGCGACTAGTTTGGGTGGATCAGAAGGGTCTGCAGGTGCAATAATCTCAACCTCAAGGCCATTATCAGCAAAATAGCCTTTTTCTTGAGCGATAATAATTGGCCCATGATCAGGGTTGATGAACCAATCTAGCATGAGCGTCATCTTATCCGCAGCAATCGCTGGACTTGCCATCAGTGATGAAATCACAATTGCAGCCAATAGTTTAGTCTTTTTAATAGTATTTTTCATAGTCTACCTTTCAGAATTTTGGATCAATATTTAGCGGTTTAAAGCGCCAATATCGCCCATTGCAATGAGTGAGATGTCGCCATCCCAATATGTTTGAAGTTTACGCGCGGCTTGCCACGCTCGAAGCCCAGTACGGCAGCAAAACACAATTGATTTGCCAAATTCTGGGGTGAGGTTCGTTTGGTTAATATCCGCAACAGAAAGCCTTAACGCTTGCCTTGTGACCTTTTTAGCTTCATCTTTCTCACGCAATTCAACCACTAAGTCTGCGTTAGTAATCATTTTGGCGGAAATAAATTTCAATGGTCTTTCATTTGTTTCGCTGGCGGAACTAAAGTTAAAACTGCTAGTTCGAAATGTTTTTAAGTCAAAATTTAACATTCTTCCCATTGGCGATGGTACAAGTTTGACAATATGGGCAATGGCCATTTGTGCTTGCATAGCGCCAAGCAAACCAACCACCGTACCCAATATGCCAGCGCTATCGCAAGTTGCAGAGCGGCTAGGCAAATCAGGAAATACCGCCCGTAAAGAGGGCGCATCGCCGCAAAATGCCCCAACATAGCCCTGATAACCCAAAGCCGATGCAGAAATAAGCGGTAATTTTTTCTGCGCGCAATGATCCGATAATATATAAGAGACTGCAAAACTGTCGGCACAATCCAATATAATGTCAATATTCTTAAGTAAGGAATCAGCATTGTTTGGGCTTAGCATTTGTTTAATAGCGATTATTTTACAATCAGAATTAAGTTGCCTAAGCACTTTAGCTGCCATATCAACTTTATATTCACCAATATGATCTTCCCGATACAGCGTTTGGCGGTGAAGGTTTGAAAGTGAAACATGATCCCCATCAACAATGGTGATGGTGCCAACACCCGCACCAATTAAATATTGTAAGGCAGGGCAGGCAAGCCCACCTGCACCAATCACCAAAATATGGCAATGTCTAAGTCTATCTTGGCCTTTAATTCCAATTTCAGAAAGCTGAATTTGCCGTGCATATCGATCGCTCATTTCATAGTGATATCGCTCGCTCATTTCGCCCTCGTAACATTTAACCATTGCGTCACTCTATCTTCAGGCGACGCATTCAGTGTTATATCGGTCACTGCAGCGACCACATCGGCGCCAGCATTAAATGCCCCATCAGCACGGCTAATATTCATGCCCCCAATTGCAATTAACGGCAGGTCGCCAATTTCGGCTTTCCATTCACTGAGTTTTGCAACCCCTTGCTGGTGCCATTTCATTTTTTTTAAAATAGTTGGGTAAATTGGCCCAAGCGCTATATAATCGGGGTTATAACCCATTGCCCGTTCAAGTTCATCACGGTCATGGGTGCTAAGACCTAGTTTAATATTGGCGCGCTTGATGGCAGCAAAATCGGCATCATCCATATCCTCTTGCCCAAGATGCACATAGTCACAGCCCTCATCAATGGCAATCTGCCAATGATCATTGACCACCAATTGACAGCCAGCTTCATCGCATAAAAATTTAGCAAGTTTAATCTCGGCCTGTAGTAATTCAGGCGATAAATCCTTAACACGCAATTGCACCAATTTTATACCAAGCGGCAACAATCTAGCAAGCCATGCCGCATTGTCAAAAATAGGGTAAAATCGGTCTAACTGAATAGGTGTCATGTTAAAAATGCCTTTCCAATAATAGGGGTGGATGGCATAGCCATATCACGTGGTGACATTGGGTCAGCCTTTGCAGCCAACTGGCCTGCTTTAACCGCCATTGAAAACGCCTCGGCCATCATGGCGGGGTTGCCTGCTTTGGCAACAGCTGTGTTAAGCAAAATCGCATCAAACCCCATCTCCATAGCCTGCGCAGCTTGTGATGGCAAACCAAGCCCCGCGTCAATTACCAAAGGAATATCCGGAAAATGCGCCCGCATGGCGCGCAAACCAAACAAATTATTAAGCCCTTTTCCAGAACCGATGGGCGCACCCCAAGGCATTAAAACTTTACAACCTGCTTGCAATAATCGATCCGCTACCACCAAATCTTCTGTGGTATAAGGAAACACATGAAAACCATCTTCAGATAATATTTTAGCTGCTTCAACCAAGGCAAACACGTCAGGTTGAAGCGTATCTTCTTCGCCAATCACCTCAAGTTTAATCCATTTTGTGCCAAAAACTTCACGCGCCATATGTGCGGTGGTCACCGCTTCTTTTACACTGTGACAACCCGCAGTATTGGGCAAAACCCGAACCCCCAATTGTTTAACCAATGCCCAAAAATCTTGTCCAGTTCTGTTTATACCGCTCTCACGGCGCAGTGAAACAGTCGCAACACTGGCGCCGCTCTGCTTAAATGCATCCGCCAAAATCTTTGGCGAGGGATATTGTGCCGTGCCGAGCATCAAGCCATTAGCGAGGTTTACACCATAAAAATCACGCATTGTTCAGCCTCCTTGCATTGGCGCTAAAATTTCAATCTGATCGCCTTCATTTAATTTGCAATCAGCACGCATATTTTGCGCAACAAATTCACCATTGACGGCCGTTGCAACCACGGCATCTTCAAAATCCAGCTGGGTTAATAATATTGCTAAATTCTCGGCAGTGCATTTATGCGCCTCACCATTAATTAGGATTTTCATTAAACAGCTCCGGCGTTATATTTTCAAAGATCATCCCCGCGACCATTTCAGCCATTGATGGTGCCATTAAATAGCCATGCCGATACATGCCATTGATATGGATAAGGTTGCCATCGCGTCTAATGCGCGGAATATTATCGCCAAAAGCAGGGCGCGAGTCCACGCCAATTTCAATCACTTCGGCTTCGCCAAACATTGGGTTTAACGCGTAGGCGCTAGATAACAATTCAAGCAATGATCTTGCGGTGACATTATAGCGGGCGCTGCTTTCAATCATGGTTGCGCCAATCATAAATATGCCATCACCGCGCGGTACAATATAAAGTGGAATGCGCGGGTGCAGCAAACGAATTGGGCGATTTAAGCTAATTTCAGGGCAGGATAACATCACCATTTCCCCCATTACGCCGCGTAAATCAGGTAAATCCTGCTTGGCAGCCAAACCACGACAATCTATCACCAATCCATCTTTTGCAATGGATTTTGGGTCAACCTCATCTTGGATGAAACGAACACCATCGTTAATTAGGCTTTGCTTAAGAGCCGTCAATGCATCTCGTGGTGATAAATGCGCTTCATCTTTAAAAAATAACCCCTTGCTAAAACGCCCTTGTAAACTTTCCTCTAGGTCAGCAATTGCATTGTCACCCACGTGAGAGTGACCTTCTGTCTGGCGGGCAAAGCGCTCCAGATCGCTATGGTCACGTTCGGCAGATACAACCAAAGTACCTTTACGTTCAACCAAACCTGTATGCTTATCCCACCAATCAATGGATTGTTTGCCCAGTCGTACCACAACTTCATCGGCTGTTTCGCCTTCGCAATATGGTGCTAACATACCGCCAGCCCACCACGAACATGCATTTTCACCAAGCCCTTCATTTCGCTCAACCAAAGTGACTTTGCCACCTTTATCTAACACTGCCCGAGCAGCACAAAGTCCAACCACTCCAGCGCCAACAATGGTTATTTCTGGATTTTTTTCAGTCATGTTCGCTCCACATATCATAAAAATGATGGACAGGCCCATGGCCGTGCCCAATATTCAAACCATCTGCCGCTTTTATCGCATTTTGCAAATAGGCATGGGCAGTTTTAACCGCTTCTTTAAGGGGCATTTGTTTTGATAAATTGGCTGCAATTGCCGCACTATAAGTGCAGCCTGTCCCATGGGTGTTTTTGGTGGTTTGGCGTTTTGCATCTAATTGTAAAATAACATGGCCATTTGAAACTAAAATATCATGGCAAATATCGCCTTGGCCATGGCCACCTTTAAGCAAAACCGCTTTTGGTCCTAAGGTCAATATTCTAAAGGCCTGCATCGTCATTTCTTCTAAATTTTTGGCTTCACCACAGCCCAATATTTTGGCTGCTTCCGGTAAGTTAGGGGTCAATAAATCACAGGATTTAAACAAGTCATTTATCATTGTAGATATGGCATCTTTTTGCAGTAAACTGTCACCAGATTTGGCAATCATAACAGGGTCAAGAACAATTGGAATGTCAACCCTAGCCAATTGTTCAGCTACTGATTTGATGATATCAACCGAGAATAACATACCAATTTTTATCGCATTGACGCGAATATCGCTCAACACGGCATCAATTTGAGCAGAAACCATAGCGGCAGGGACTTCATGCACGTCAGTAACAGTGCAGGTATTTTGCGCAGTAATTGCGGTGATGACGTTAGTGCCGTAACAATTAAGCGCGCTAAATGTTTTTAAATCAGCTTGAATGCCCGCACCGCCGCCGCTATCAGAGCCGGCAATTGTCATTGCAATTGGGGTATGTATCGCCATAATATCCTCACATTTATGCGGACTGACGATAAGAAGGGAAGCTGCGTGAATTTACGCTACAAACATCCGTTCCCTACGCCGGAATTGTCCGTATCAGGTTCGACGGGTCAGTGTTTCACACCTCTCAGGCCTTAAGGCCACCCCGACGGATAAAGCAGCGATAACATGCTTTAATAAGCCTGTCAATATCGTATAATATGTTTCAGATAATAGCCAAAAGGAAATTAAAACTAGACTATTGATCAATTTGAATTAAACTGACTAAATACCTCCCCACTTACCTTATTTATTTTAATAGCACGACTAGGAACAAAATAATGCCAGAAATTAGCAAAGAATGGGCCGACTGGATCCACGATAATATAAATGCAGGTCTGGGTAAGGATCCTATATTTAAGATCTTGCTAGATAACGGCTTTGAGTATGAGCAAATTAAACAAAAGTTGAACCATACCCCTAGTTTTTCGACAGAACATGCAAAGGTATTTGCTTCAGATAAAAAAGCAGCCGAGGTGCAAATAGCGGGGCTTTATCCAGAGTCTATTTACCTACCAAGGGCAAAAAAACTTAGTGATAACAAGGCCGAAATATACCATATTGAAGGGTTTTTGAGTGGGCAAGAGTGCGAAAAAGTCATCGCTGCCATTCAAAATAATATGAAGCCTTCAATCATTATTGATCAAGAAAAAAAAGAGAAAGCCTTTAGAACCTCAAGTACCTGTAATTTAGATATCCAAGGCGATCCTTTTATCAATATGATAGATCAAAGAATATGCAAAATGATCGGCATTGATAATGCATTTGGCGAAACAATACAGGGGCAGTTTTATGAAGTAGGTCAAGAGTTTAAAGCCCATACGGACTTTTTTGAAAAAAATGAACTGCCAAATCATGACCAAGGATATGGTCAAAGAACTTATACTTTTTTCATATATTTGAACACGGTAGAAGAGGGCGGAAAAACGGATTTCCCCCGTCTTGGTTTTAGCGGTGTACCAAAAATGGGCGATGCTATGATTTGGAACAGTTTATTGCCAGATGGCTCGGTAAATTATAATACCCTACATCACGGTATGCCAGTGATAAAAGGCTATAAGGCGGTAATCACCAAATGGTTCAGATTAAAATCCCCATTAAAACCAATCGAAGAGCGGTCTATAAAAACCGACAATGAAAAAATTACTGCATATAGTGATACAGGTTTTGCCCACGCCAAGCTTGATAAAAAAATACATCAACAGATTTTAGACTTAGCCCTTAAAAGTCAAAGTCAAACAGATGATAAATCGAACCATTCGCTAGAATTGCCGCCGTCACTTAAGACCCAAATCGAAGCGCATATAAAACCCCAACTAGAAAAATGGGCGGGCATAAATTTGACGCTTAGTGAGGTTGAATCCATTCAAACCCATGGCGATAAAGCCACAATCTCGAGCCACCGAAATTCAAAGGATAGCCAAATTATATCATGTATGATGAGAATATCTCAGGATATAGATGAAAATTGGCAATTTCAAATAGAAGATCATTTCTATCGCCAACATGATATCGTATTCCAAGCAGGTGATATGTTATTTTATGAAGGCGCTCGCTTAGCGCATGGTCGCGAGGTGCCAATGAATGGCCGCCATGTCACTGATTTATTATGCCATTTCGTCCCAAAATAATACAAGCTCACATAACTCGCCGCAACATGGTGTTTTTAATATAATGTTGCAGCGATTTTCTATATAGCACCATTAAGCTGAACAAGAACCACCACCCAAAACGCAGAATTTGGCGCAATGTTGGTGGTTTAATTTCACCGCCCCGTTATTGAAATTTCCGTGGTTAGCAACCAGACTGTCTGCCAAATTATCGGCCATTTCAAATTCAGCATCATAAGCAATCAATGTGCAAGGTAATATTTTATAGCCATCGTGCGATTTTCTATGAACAACCATTCGGCTAGTGGCACACATGATGTCACTTGGGCTAAGACCTAAAATATCCCAACAACCCGTGGTAATTTCTGGCACATCAACCCGCTCGTCCATTTCAGGGAAAATAATCAATTCTCCACCATTATTAGGATCGATGTTAAAACCATATTTGCTAAATAATGCAGCAAATGATGCTCTGGCACTTTGCTCATCCTCACCCCATATAGAACGAGAAGCAACATTGAGCTTAAACCTATTTGCGTTAAGCCAAGTCATGCCTTCTAGCGCTTTGCTAAAATTACCAACCCCGCGTTCCTTATCGTGATATTCTGCGCTATGATGGTCAAGGGAAATTCGCAAAGTCAATTGGTCACCATATTTTTTTTGCAGTGCCAATAATCCTGCCTTCACAGAAGGGCGCTGTAATGGCGAAGTAGCATTGCTCAAAACCAAAGCTCTAAATCCGTTTTGTAAACAAAGGGCTAACATGTCACACATTTGTGGGTTCATAAATGGCTCGCCACCAGTGAATGCAATCTCAGTGGTGCCCAATTTTAATTGTCTAATTTCGGCAATTAGCTCTGCTAATTCTACGGTGGTAAAATACTGTAAATCATCATTGGTTGGGCTGGATAATATATAGCAATGCTGGCATTCAATATTGCATAAAGTACCTGTGTTGATCCATAAGGTCTCGAGTTTATTAAGCGCTACTTCAGCACGCTCCTCGCCCTTTAAAGTAATATCAGGATTACTGAATTTTTGTCCAGCAAGTGGCGTAATTTTTTTTTCATAAGCTAACATGGTTACAACATACAAATCTTATTTCAAAAGGCTATAAAAATCGGCTATAATCACTAAAAATTGTTTTATTGTTTATCATGCATTTGCTTTGAAATGCCATGCTCGGTTTTAGACCAGTAAAAAGGCCGACGAATATAGTCGATTATAGCATTCCAAGCCGCCAGAGAAATTAGCACCCAATAAACAGGTGCGCTGAATAATGTGAATAATAATCGCCAACGTTTAAAGCCAGAAATTGCTTGAAAATTAGCGATTAAAGCAACGCTGTAACCAATGATTAAAGTCGAAAAGCTGATAGAGAACAAGGTCATATGTAGAATTGAACTGCTAATGATTGATAAATCAAGATAAAAATATATCAAAAACGGCAACAGTAAAATCATCGGGTGGGTTAGTGATGAAATGACCATATTAGACATTAATATGACAAACCCAAAATAGCGCATTGGGCCTAAAGCTTGGTATAATTGCTTCGGGTGACGGCTATGAACAATGATGGTTTGTAGCCAACCTTTTAACCATCTAGTACGCTGGGATATCCAAGGAATAATCCGGTGGTTGGCTTCCTCATAAGTGGTGGATTGCAATGTCTCACTTCGGTAACCAAGTAAGGATAAGCGAATGCCAAGGTCTGCATCTTCTGTAACATTATAGGCATCCCAAGCAAATACATCTCGCAATATACGGCTCTTAAAATGGTTGCTTGTCCCGCCAAGAGGTAAAGGGATTTTTAACTTTTCTAAGCTCGGTAAAAGCCGTTTAAACTGTGTGGCATATTCAATAAAAAAATGTCTAGCAAGCCAGTTCTCGTTCCAATTTTCAAACTCTAAATTGGCTTGCAGACAAACAAGTTTTTCATCTGACTGCTTAAACTTTGCAACTGCCATGCGCAATTGTAAAGGCTCTGGCCTATCCTCAGCATCATAAATTGTTGTAAACTCACCCCTCACAAAAGGCAATGCAAAATTCATCGCTTTAGGTTTGGTGCGTGGCTGGCTATCGCTGACATTAATGAACTCAAAGCATTCTGGTAAATTAAGTTTTTTTGCCGCTTCAACGGTTTCTAAATCATCTTCCTCAAATAAAAGTTTAATATCAAGTTTTGATTGCGGATAATTGTAGCGCGGCGTTTTGCGTGATACCATAGCGGCGCTTTGCTTGATACCAAAATATATTAGAAATTAGCGGCTCTGTGTGAGCTTTTATAAAAACAATTCAAAGAACAAAACAAGTACGATAAAAATTGGAAAAAACGCGAATATTTCAAAAAATCGCTTAGGCTTGAGTATTAGCCTCACCAGTAATCATACTCATTTTTTATATACCAACCTATGCGCAGCCAGAGGCCTTTATATATTAGGTCTATATCTCTACCCCATTATTCCTATCTTATTCTCTGCTTTGGCTTGGCACTGTGTGGGCTTTAAAAACAACAATCTTAATGTCGTTTCGTTACCGAAACTATGTTAATTATTTTTCCACCTTCAATAGTTTCCATTCTTACCCTCAAATAAGCGCCCCTGATAGCAAAACAACAAAATCACTTACTTCACTAGCCAAAAACCAAAGCCTTTAATTAGATATAATCACCTCACCAAACTTATTAGCCGAGCCAGCAGCAACGGTGTAAGTCACATTCACAGCTTCAAAATCAAATGCCTTGAATATCTGCCGCACTTCTGGCCTGTCATTTAATGACAATATAAATCTACCTTTAAGCCCTATTAAAAGCTCATTTAAAACCTCAAAGTCGGAGCGCTTAAACAAGTCTTTGCCATAATCATTCTCATTTGAATAATATGGTGGGTCGATATAAAACAATGTTTCAGCTGTGTCATAGCGTGGTATAAATTCCTCAAAGCTTAAATTCTCAATAGTAACGCCAGATAAGCGCTCATAAACATCCTCAAGAATTGGTGCAAGTTTTGTAATATCAAAACGGCCACCACGGTCTTTACTAACGCCAAAATTCTGCCCTGAAACCTTACCGCCGAATGATGTTTTTTGCAGATATAAAAACCGTGCTGCACGCTGTAAATCTGTCAAAGTACCTGGGGCGATTTTAACCAAGCGATTAAACTCTCTGCGGCTGGTTATTTGGAATTTTAGCACTTCCATAAATTGCGGGTAATGCTCACGCAAAATACGAAACAGATTAACCACCTCACCATTATAATCATTGATAAACTCTGCTTTTGGCCGCATGTTGCGCCGAAAGAATATACCGCCCATGCCAATAAATGGCTCACAATATATTTTATGCTCCGTGGCGTTTATTTGACCAACAATCTTTTTAGCCAGTTTACTCTTACCGCCTAAATAAGGCGCGACTGGTATAGTTGGTTCTACTTTAAAATATTCTTGTTGTTCTGTTAATGACATGTAAATGTCTTTCTAAGATATTCACCTTGCCATCGATGGCAGACAGGTGACAATAATTTTTCTTTTGTCTTGGTACTTATCCTGCAAGATATTTGGTACCAAATACGAGCGTTGCAACGCTCGTATTCCTGTTATTTAATAAAACAACAAAAATGGATTATATAAAAATGATACGAATTATAAACGAAACATTTATTAAAAAGATAATCGATTTATTACCTCCTCTAGAAGAAAATATGAAATATGAAATTCAACTATGGGACAATCCATTAGAAATCGGTGTTGAACTAATTATTGTATTCTCCGATGGTATCAGCCTTAACTTTGACTCCACAACCAACATGTTGCTCAGTAAATTAATATTGGAACATGAAGGTTATAAAAAAGCGGAATTTGAAAACATGAATCAATTTCAGCTACGAAGGCAAAAAGTATAATATAATCCTGGCATAAACAATAATCGAACATCAATAAAGAATAGTACCAATAACATTGGTACTATTCTTTAAAACATATTATTTAGCAACAGCAGCTCGAACAGCAGCGTCTTTACTCTCCAAAAGTTTGCGCAATGCAACGCTAGCCTCAGCGCTCGGCGGCAAATTATCGACCAATTGATTAGCCATATCCGAAAACGGTTTTGATATTTCCTTCAAATGATCTGGTAAATGTTGATATGCAAAAAATTGCATTATTGGGTTTGATTTTGACATTAGTTTTTCCTTTTCTTTGGTTTTTCAGGTTTAGGTATTTTTTGGTAGACTGTTATGGGATCTTCTTCATTATCCCAGTCCCAAATAAACCAAGCATGATCAGTAGATGATCCGTTGGTTTCTTCAATATTTGCCCATGCAATTCTATCAGTAAGAACAATCTTCTTTTTCCAAGCTGGATGATCGACAAATAAATGACGGCGGGTTTTACCACTGTCAAAAGTAACAGGCAAAAGCATTGCAACCTTACCGCCAAATACTTTGGTAATAGCCAAAGCATGCTCAACAAACTTTTGAGCTAATTTTAATCGAGTTCCGTATGGCGGGTTAGTAATTACATTTCTATAAGTTGGTGGTTGAGTTAAAAAATCCGTACAAACATGAACGCATCTATGGTCTATAATATCCGTTCCAATAACAAAATAACCATGTGCTTTTAAAACCTCTAATATATGCCCTTTACCACAAGCTGGCTCCCATATTAAACCTTCGAAACTTTCCTCAATTAATAGGTTTTCAGTCACCCATGCTGGTGTTGCATAAAAGTCGTTTTCAATAACTTCATATCCGCTCGATCTTTGACTCATGATTCAACCCTCGTTTCAGCCTCTAAACTGGTAATAAATCCATTATCATCCACGCTATGATCTACAGATTTAACAATCCAAGCATTGCCCGCGCGGGTGTTAAGGCCAGCCGTAATAATTGGGCTTTCGGCAATTAAATTTGGGTTACCTTCAATGTCACCACTGCAGGTATAAGTTTCGCGTTTTTTGTTGTTTAATTCGGCCTTGGCT
>JADGDI010000016.1:11681-36232 GCA_016744975.1 Hyphomicrobiales bacterium
GGTGAATACATCCTTCAGCAGCAATTAGCTAGGGGAGGCGGCTTTATTTTTATAGATATTGCGGAGCGATAATTGCGGCTCACCACTGCCGACTTTAACGTCTTTCTGCGCAGCTTTTGGCGCATCATAATAACTCGCACGGGCAGATTTAAACTTTTTACGGCCAACATAATCATAGCCGAAATTCTCTAACCTGTCGGACGCATAAATCACAATCTCAGGCAATGATTTGCCCGATGCGCTTTTACCCTTACCACGTTCAATAAATATCAAATGACCATCGCCCGCTTTAGCCAGTGCACCATGATCTTTGGCAATGCGTAATATAAAGTTTAAATTGGTCTCATTGGTTTGGGTAATGGCCTTAAATTCTATACTTTTATACTCATCAGCAACACGCGGTTTTAGGCTCATTTCACCAGCCAGTTTACCAACCAAATCACTCAGCGTGATATCGGTTAATGTACGGCTTCTTTTAGCCTTGGCTTTATTGCTATAATCAACCGCATGGCCGATAATAGTATAAGTCCTAGTACCCTCATTAAATCGCAATCCGTTTAAATCATAATCGCCAAACGTGGCCTGATCGCCACCAATATAACCAATGGTTGCTTTGCATTTTTTCTTGTCAATATTTGGCTCAGAAGTAAGGCCAGTAATATCAAATTCTAAACTATCAGTTTTTACGCCAGCGCCGTCATGAATGCGAACAGCAGTAATACCGCTAAGCAATTGGCCGTCCAAAAAAACCTGATAAAATGGAACTTTTATTCCCATAATGAAACCACCTTTTTAACAATTTGGGGTTTAATGGTTGGCAATAAAATTATTGGGTTATTTTCATAAGGCTGTTTAATGGCCGCCAAGTTTGGGTTGGCATTATAAACGATGTTTAAAGCATAGTTTAATTCGCTTGAATCAATGGCGTAATGTCGGGCAATTATTTGGTCAAGCCGCTCGCCATCTTTTGCCATATAATGAATTTGTTCGTTATGTTTCATGCGAGTAATAACCCCACTTCAAATTCAACCTTTTGGGCTATATTGCCTCTAGTCATATGGGTTTTAGTAATTGAGCAAGACTGCACAAGCCATTGACCAAAAATAAAGCCGTTACCATCCGCCATCATTAATGGAATGGGTGTTCCAACAAGTGCTTTAAAGGCGTATAATTTAGCCAAGCCACCATGTGCAAGCGGGTAAAAAACACCTTCTAAATTTTGTGTTTCCACTCCACGACCCAACGCTTGATGCCGCGTACTACCTTGCACGGGGTTAATTTCAGCATAGCGGCCTTCCGCATCTTCTTTTATGGTTTGATAAATCGTATTGCCGACCTCAAAAATAAAACCTTGTCCAAGTGCCATTAACATATCAATAATCTCCATCAAAAAGCATCTCAGCCTTAACTGGGCTTGGGTGTTTCATAGTTTTAAGTTTGGTTGCAACCGCTTGACCAATAGCTTGGCCGCTGGCCTGAGTTTTAACATTCACAACAATATGATTGGTAACACTCACCCGCTGGTCATATTTGCGGTTATCTTGGCGGTTGTCATTCTCTTCAACAGGCACAGGCTGCGGCGCATTCATCGGAATATTTGCAATGCCATATTGTTGTGAAATAGCGGTTGAGCTTTGGCTATAATTGGCTAATAGT
The DNA here is from genome assembly GCA_016744975.1 of Hyphomicrobiales bacterium. Lineage (GTDB taxonomy): Bacteria > Pseudomonadota > Alphaproteobacteria > Rhizobiales > OSC116 > OCS116. The sequence goes on from JADGDI010000016.1 coordinate 13,338, forward strand.
TGCTCAAATTTCTCAACAGGGATTGCGGCTTTCATACGCTCAATTAAACTATCCAATTGAGACCTGTCTAGCGCACCCGTTTTATAAGCTTGCATGGTCGCAAATGCTTGTTTGTTAGTAGCATCAACACCAATGGTTTTGAATTTATCTTGCGCCAACCTCATGCGTTCGCCATGCATTTGGTTCTGGTAATTAGCCTCACGATTTACCCGCGCCCCCATTAAAACAGAAGCCAATCCGCCCATACCAACACCGCGCATAGAATTGGCTTTAGGTAATGATCGGGTGATGGTTTTAGGCACGTTTCTTATTGGCGCGTTTTGGTTAGCAGCAATTGGCTTTCTAAAATTCTGTTCGGCTTTAAATTGGTTGCGAGTTTGCGTAATTGATTGGGTTCTGGGGATAGTTTTCTTAACTTGCCGCTTGGTTTTAAGTTGCTCACGCATGGCCTTTTTCTCAGCCTTCATTTCAGCACGGGCAGCTTTATCCAAACCATATTGCCCAGTCACACGATTTTTAACTGATTTAGCCAGCATCTTAACGCCACCAACAGCGGTCAAAGCCCCAACAACAGTAACAAGAGTTTCAAATGCCCCTCGATGCGCATAGATGGTTTCAATACTTTTACTTAATGCAAGATTAAACGAGCCTGTAAGGTCGCCACTTTCTTTATATTTAGCCACAACCTCATCAATTGCCAAACCTAAATAACCAAAAGTATCTGTCATAAAAGCTTTAAAAAGAGCGGTACTACTTTCACTATCTGTAAAAGTTGCATTTTTATCCGCAATGATATTTGCAGAATTTATATACGCATCTGCCGCCGCTTTTTCTTTTTTAAGGATAGTCTCGCGGTTAGCTTCAGCTGCATTTATAGCATTTAAATCCTTAGCCTGAGCGGTTTTTTTCTTGGCAGCATCAATACTACCCTCATCATGAGAACCCGCCATATCCTCAGTAACTTTAATGCCAGTTTTGGCAACCTCTTTATAATTCTTAGCTTGACGGGTAATTTCGCCAGCGTTTTTTAACAATGCCATTATAAAGCCAACAGCTTCCGAGCTACCGAACGCGCCTTTAAGCTCAGCGCCCATCTTATCGGGGCTAGTTTCTTTGTAGCGTTCTTGAATACTATTCATAATTGTTTCAATAGGCAGCATTAACCCTTGCTCATTAAAGAAGGTAACGCCTTGCTTATTGTTACTTTTTTTACTGCCAGCGAGTTTGTTGATTTTTTCCTGAGCATTGTACAGATTTTCACCAAAAGCCTTTAAATTTGTACCAGCCACACCCGCTTGTTTAGTACCCTGCAAAACACCCAATGTGGCAATTAGCTCTTCCATTGGCATGCCCATACTTAAAATATAATCACCAGCGCTTTCAATGGAAGTTTGCATTTTTGCGCCATCTGTTTTATTTTCTTTAACGGCGGTAGATATAATGGACGCAAACATGTTCGCAAAAGTACCGTCCGATAATTCGGCATATTGGCTGTCTTTAAACATTTTATGTGCGGTAGCAAATAAGCTGGTCATATTCGACAAATCACCAAGGGTAGCTTTTGCAGTCAAAGCAGCTGCTTTAGTAACTTCGGCAACGCCTTGGTTTGATAATGTGCTGATACCCGATTTAATATCATAAGCGGCCTTCGTGAAATCTGCAGCATATATCCCCGCATATTCAGCTTGCAATTCCTTGCCCATATCGACCACGAATGAAGTATCCGTCATGCCAAGAGATTTTAAAGCGCCCTTGCCAACATCAATTTCACGAATAGAACCAACGACACTATCAAATATACGCTTGCCAATTGAAGCCGCACCAAACGTGACCAAGCCCGCCAGTAATTTTTTACCACCACCAGCAACAACACCTCCGCCGCGCCTTGGTTGTTTGGTTTTTTCTGGTAAATTATTTGCAGTTGGTTTGCCAACACCCTTAGTGCCAACACCAACAAACCCACCACCTCTTAAGGCGTCAGTTTTTACATTCCGATGCGCACGGCCAAGCTTTTTAACCAGTTCAGTTTGTGAGCGCAAACCATTGTTGGCACTCTTTAAAGACCTATTTAAACCATCTTGAGAGCGTTTAAAACCGTTACCATCCCTTGATGCGCCTTTAAAAGCACGGCCAGTTTTCTTACTTGCATCGCCCGTTTTTTTAAGCGTTTTAGCAAGTTTGACTTTTGATAAATTCTTAAAACTCTTTTGTGTGAGCTTGCTATTTTTCGCCAAACCCTTAAAAGATTTAACCGTTTTATCACTGGATTTAGTAATGACGCCAATTTGCTTAGATGTTTTTAAGCTACCCTTACCCAAGCCAGAAAGACTTTTGACAGACTTTTTAACCTCTTTGGTTAAACCATCGGTCTTAGCTGTAAAAATCATTTCGGCTTTAAGGTTTGACATTATTCATCTCGTCAATTTGGTTGCAATAATCCAACAAATCACCATAAGGCAACTTGTCAATTTCGGTCTTAGACCATCTAAAATGAAAGGCTATCTTGCCAATTTTGCGGTTTAGTTTTGTAAAATCGATAGATAGCGCGGCGGCAAGAAAGGGGCAGCCACCAAACTAAGCCCAGCATAATCACGGTGTGTTAGGCATAAAAAGGCATCGGCTTCAATACCTGTTAACATCGACAAACAATCGCGTTCAAGCTCAACGCTTTTGGCTTCGCTTTGACTATCGCCCATCTTATCAACCAATTCAGCAACGGCTTGTAAGTCTGATGCGGTACGCGGTTCAATTATAAAACCATCAAGCTTTTCGCCGCCATAGTCTTTAGCATCAAGGCAGGTGTAAGTTGCGGCTACAGTGCCCTTTGGGGTGGCATTATTTTTAGTTTCTGACATTATTTCACTTCTTTAAATTGAGTTGTTTAAGTTTCTAAAACCGCCAGTTAAGGCGGCTAGAAATGAGGTTACTTAGAGACCAAGCCCCGCATTCATTCCTGGGGTTTCATCAACACCACCAACGATAGTCACCGCGCCTTTACCATCAATCTCATGGATTTTCTCACCATTTTCAGTATATTTAAAATAGGTGCAAACCAACTCATATTGAGACTTTACAAGGGTTTTGCCTTCAATATCATCCTGTCCAACGGCCTTTAATAAGCCGCGCATGGTTGCAACCACATTGACCTTGTCACCCGTGTCATTAATCGCATAGCCGCGAATTGTAAAAATTTTACTGGCCTTGGGAATAATCGCCAATTGTTTTTGAACATGCTTGCTAAGGCCTGCGATGGTAAATTTAGCCACCAGTTTTTCAACCGCGCCCAAGGGAACTTCTACAGGCAATGGCAAACCCGTACCTTGAAAATCATCCGTAATAGGGGTTGGAACGGGGATAGAGCAACTGCCTAACTTTTGCAGCATGCTAACGCCATCGACGTGTAAGTTCCCTGCGATAATGGGGATCATTGCTTCTTGAGACATATCTTTTTCTCCTAAATAAAATTGTGGGTTATCGGTCTAAATTAGATTATGAGCTATTGGTCTAAATCAGATTATGGGCTATTGGTCTAAATCAGATTATGAGCTATTGGGGGTAATCAAGCCGCCTTTTGGTCTGGCGAAATGCGCAAATAATAATCATCATTGCGCGCCATATAAATGCGCCAATCCTCAGCAGGTGCTGCTACCTCATGGTCAAACCAGATAGACACCGCACCTTTTTTAAGTGCCGTAATGCTGTTGTGTTTTGGATCCCACCAAGCCTCACCACCCAAAATTGCACCATCGACAATCAAGCCGCGCAAAAAGTCATTGATAGTCTCAATAACATCATCCGCCAAATTCGTGCTAGTCGGTTGTGACATTGCCCAAGTCAGCGCATTTTCAACCGACTTGGCAATTAAATCACCCGTACGGCGAACCGAGATAAAGCGGTTTTGCGGGTCACTTGCTGCCAATTGGCTACCAAGCAAAGTAAGCTTGCCTTTTAGCATGACAATGCTGTTAATCTGGTTTTTGTTCAAAAGGTTGGCTTCACAAGCTGGGTCACTTAAGCGATAATCAACGGGGCGAGTAACACCAACAATACCAGCAATTGGCTGGTTAGAAGGTGACCAATGCGTACCATTGGTTCTATCACGCTTAACAATCAAACCAGAAATCATACCCGTTGCAGAAGTGGCAACCACGCTTTCAGTTGCGGTATCAAACACTTTTACGCCTTGGCTAATAAAATAAGTCCGAGCATGGCCATGCGCGGTACGATAAGCAATAGCATCCGTAGCGCTGGTGTCTGGAATTTCAATAATAGCAATGGCGCGTAGTTTATCGGCCACAGTTTGCAAAGCAGTTGCCACGGCATTTTTATCAACACCATTCCAATCAGCCGTAAAGCCTGGGGCTTTAATAATAGCAGGTTCAACAAACACCTCACTAGCCGCATCAATAAGCGCAAACATGCCCGTCTTAGTGCTAATATCGCCGATAAGGTTTGCTTTAGTTGCCGCTAAATCTGCACCAACTGCCACACGAATAACCACAATAGTCACGCCTTCTTGCTTGTCCTCAAGCTCCAATTGTGTAAGTAGCGTACCAGCACGGCCAAGTTTTGCGGCGGTTTCTAAGTCACCATCCAAACGCACCATAACACCAAGTGGAAATACACTTACATCCGCATCTGGCGCTGTGCCAATAATAGCCACGGTGGATTGATCATAAAGATCAACAGTTCGCGCACCGCCATTTTTTTCAATAACGCGAATACCAATATGTTCTTCTAATGCCATTTTACTTCTCCTTTAATGTGCCTCTTTAATTGCTTTTTAAATAGGCTTTAAGATTAATTAAACGCGCGTTTAAACGCCTTTAGCTTTTGATAGGCTCGTACAGCCAAATAATAGATTTGCGCGCGGGTGCGGCCCATGCCCAGCGCAATGAGGGCGGTTTTAAATTGCTCATCGATCATTTCTTGCGTCATGAAATGTTCAAGTTCATAGCCAACGATATCAATCGACACTGCTTTTTTTTCAATGCATAGTTTATCATGCACCAACACCGCTTTAACAAATGCCCAGCGCGCAATAAATGGTCGCAAAATGTTTGGGCAAGTAGCGCCGTCACTTTTAAAGCCAGTTTCAATATCGACATAAAGACCGCTATTTTTCATGCCAAGCCAATACCGAAAACCACTTGCAACAGTCGCGGTTTTTCCGTCAGTGCTGAGTGTTAAATTTGGTTCGGCGGTAAACTCACTCATCACACCACCTCTGGCGCTAAAATAATAGCCACATCCGCACCAACTGCACCTAAAACGGCAAGCACTTCGGCATTGTCTGATTTAATAGTTGTCACCGCTTGCCAGCGCTCATATTGCAATGTATTAGCTTGCAAAATCGCAAGAACAGCGTCAAATTTTCCAGCCGCTTCAAGCCTGTCAATAACTGTGACTTTTGATATTTCATAAACATCTGGCGAGGCCAATAACGCGTCATCAATGCTCGCCATTTTTGGCTGACCTTTGATAATTAAATCATTCAAATATTTATATTGGTTTGTTGCATTAATAAATATCTGACCAACCATTTGTCCATTAATTGCGATTTGAATAAACTTAAGGTTGCGACTTAAAGTAAGAGTTGAGCCGCCTTTTTTAAATGATCTAGATACAACCGCTTCATTACCATTATCAGGTTCAGAGTATGAACCTTCTAAAAACGTAACAACTTTTTCATAATCTTCTTGTGATAAAATTTTCATATTGATTTCCCTTAAATAAACACCTTGCCAATGCTTTTACCGCCTATTAAAACGGCTTTTCCATCCAACTCACCCTTATTTCGATTATCCAGATAATTGTTTACATTAACGCCTGTAGCGACTTCATCTCCCCAAATGCCAATGCCAACACCTGTTTTGGGGATTTTTAACCTTACCGCTTTGCTCGCTGCACTTAAAAAAGCAATAGTAGTACCGTCTGTTGAATATTTATCACCTATAATTGTAATATCATTTTGTGGATTATTACTGGTTACTTTTGCCCATTCGCGCTGTGCAAATGCTGCCCCGCCAATCTCTTCTGGTGTAAACATTGAGGCTATAAATTTATCTGACTTCGTTAAACCAATCGCTAAATTGCCACTTGGTGCGATTAAATGCGCAACACCTTTTAATGTACCGTTATGGGTAAATGTGGAATGGCCTATTAAATTTAGCGCCGTGCTACTAATTGCACCCGTCACGGTGTCCAAATTAATTCTGAAGTTCACAATAGTTGAATTAGGAATTATGTATGAAAACAAACCCAAATCTGAAGATATCATCGTAAGCGCAGTATTAAATATAAAGTTTGGATAGGCTATTAAATTTATAAACTGAGTCACCCCGCCGACTAGTATAGGCACTGCACCGCTAACATCTAAAATAAAACCCCAGATTCCATTATTAAATTGTGACCACCAAACCAGCACAAAATTATCATCTATACGTGTCATATTTACAATTTCTGAATATGGGATATGGCCGCTAGGTAGTGGAATTGTGGTTTTTTCAGCATCCGCCAAAGAGTCTAAACCGCCTGCTGAATAATCAAGAAAACCAAATGTTAATGCATTAGTATTGGCACATATTGAAACTAAAAACTTATCAACCCCACATGGATATAGTGCGACTTTATTACAATATAATGTGGGTGTTTCACTTTCTATATGTACTGGCAATTCCGTCGTCACCTCAAAATCTTCATTTATGCTATGTCGCGTATGTCCAGCTTCACTTGACCCCATTCTTCCTACAGCCAGAACATCGCCATTTGATAAAGGAAACATATCAGAGCTGAAATTGGCAATATTAGTCGCTACTACCAATGCACCTTCACCCGTGGTTGGACTAAACTTTGAACCCAATCCGCTACCGTTGGTGTCTATTACATGGTCGCCCTGCGAATGAACCCATTTACCTGCAGTATTCACATCAATTTCACCACTTTCTTTATGTGTGCGATAAAATTTACTCGTGGTCTGATGATATGCAAAAGCATAATCACCATTTTCACCAGCTGAATTAGTGGCGCTTTTAGCAGCTTCAATCAAAGTTGCAACATCATCGTTGGTCGGCGACCAACCAGCGTCGCCCATTTTTTCCCAACCGTTTGACGTGCTGTCGCCAGCACTTGAAACCCATTCATTATTGAAGCGGTAAGAACCAGTGCTAAAATGAATAACAGCTTCATATTTTGGAGCGCTAAGCGCTGATATTGATGACATGTTTAATCCTTAATCAATTGACAGCAGAAACTGCAGTTTGCCAAGTACCACCAACAAATGTGAATACGACTTTACAGGTTCGGTTAATTAGTAAATCTTCTGAAATATTCTCAATAGTTTGGCCATTGCGCATAATCTGGAACGGATGGCCACCCTCTGCATTTATAGTAATGCGGTCATATTCAACGGGGTTGAGTGGCAAGGGTATTTCGATATTTTCAATAGTAGAAAAAACAAACAACTCATCACCACTAACCGCATCATAATTAGCGCTAATGTTTTGCCTGTTAATTGCCGTTGCGTTTGAAATTAGTCTTTTTGTTTCGCCCAAATTCATTGCATCGCCATCATCAACAGCGTTGGCAAGATTAAGAATTTTATTATTATCCCAATCAATATCCGCCGTTGGTCGGTTCATACCATCAAGGCGCAAAGCGGATGCGGCTTCGACAAGGAAATTAATCACATCGACATACATCTCACCAACCGTGAAAATCATTTTAAGCTTTAATGATAAGTTGTTAATTTCAACAAGTGCCTCATTGGATGACCAAACAGCCAACAATGTGCCATCACTCAAAAAGTAACCAACCTCATAAGCATGAAACGGCACAGCAGAACCAAGCAAAACCTCAACGGTGAATTGACTTTCAACCAACTGATAACCAGCAACAACAGCCCGTGACAATTCATTGACCAATGTTGTCTCTGTGCGATCAACAACATAGCCGCCAGCGCCAGCGCCGCCATCACCATTGCCAATTGCGATATGAGAAATATAAACATTTTCATTATTACCAATAGCCGCCGCAACAGCCGCTAGGCCAGCATTGGTAAATTTTGGGCTTAACTCTAAATTCATGACATAACCCCGCTTGTCTGGACTTCAATACTGGCCTCAACAACCGCAATCACGCCTAAATTGGCGGGTATTTTCACGCCAACTTGCAATAAATATTTATCGCGTTCAGACTTATGCGCTTCAATCATTGCATGGGCTTGAGTGATAATATCGGCCGATATAAAAATATCACTGGCTTTGTTTTGCTCATTAATCCAAGCAATAACCTCAAAGGTAAATGGGTCTTTTTTAGGCTCAAACTCATGCCATGCCGTCACATCGGCAATAATGCCAATGACCAATAACGCACCTTCAATGGCGCTTCTTGTGCCTTTTTTGGCATGTATGCTAATGGATTTAGCAACCACATCACGCTTAACGCTTTCATGCCAGTCATGATCCCAATAATCAACGCTACGCTCCCACGCCAGCCACGGCAAAAATTTCGCCGGGCATTTGGCAGGGTTTTTAAGCTCAGCAATGTTAAACTCAAAATCAAGTTTAAACTCACCAATATTGGCTATTACATGCTCCCAATCGGCAGCATTTGGCGGCAATAAATCACTCATTAGAGGCCTCCGAAATTAGGGTTATATCTGCAGGGGCGCAATAAGCGGCCTCAGTGGCGCTAATTGCAATATCATTAGCGGGCGCGGTAATAACAACCCGTTCCACACCCTCAACCGTTAAGGCGGCATGCAAGCCAGACTTAGTAATATCAGCGCCTAATTTGCGCTTGCTTTCAATATACAGATCAAGTTTTTTACGGGCGGCAATCTGCACCTCGGCAAAGTTCTGGCCGTCATAAATTTTTAAAGCGGCGTCAATCGTGTAAGTAACAATGTCGCAACTATCAACAATTAACAAATCCGTTACCGGCCGAATTAAATTAGGGTTTAAAGTGGCTTTAACAGCTAGTTTATTTTCGGTGGTAGCCAACCCAGAACCAGCAAGCGCTAGCAAAGTAAGCTTAACCGTACCAGCACTTTGGTCTTCAACAATCAACACATCTTGAATAAAATCATTATCCATTGCATAAAACATATATGCGCCAGTTGAACCCGCATTGCTCAACGCCTCTGGCGCTAAAAAGCGGCGGCGGCGCAAACGGGCATCTTTTTCCATAACGGCCGCTGTATCGTCCGTGGCCTCAACTAACACCTTGCGTGTAATATTAAAATCTGCAACTAAGTTTTCTAAATCTGTGCCTGTGGCAGTTGCCAAAAAGCAAGCTTTTACCCCATCATTCACACGACCACGCAAAGCAACTTCTTTATATGTCATCACCCGCAAGGCGGCATAGATGGGATCTGCCTCAATTTCTGCCGTCCAAGCTGGGTCTTCTATTTTATATAGCGCGATATTCTCGGCCAATATGGCATCAAAATCCAAAACCTCGACCGCTTTAGGCGGTGCAAGTTTGCTTAAATCTATTGCTGAAAATTGTAAATTCATAATTGCGGCTCCTGTTTTGGGCTTTGGTTTGCGGCAAAATCATTGCTGATTTTTTCGCCTGTTTCCAAATCGTCATAATGTAATTTCAAACTAACTTCACCCAGTGATGTTCGGTGATACTCAACCCGTGTCAGCCTAATTAAATCTCTAAGCCAGCGATCAAGCGCTTCGGCTGTCGCCACATAAATACGCAATTGAGTCTCGCCATTCAGTGGCGCAGATATTAAATCAATCACCTCCGCGCCAAATTCAGGCAACATCACGAGCGAACCAAGTGGCGTAAATAAAACCCGCGCAATCGCTTGGCGTTTATAAGCATAGCCGCTTAATCTTTTGCCTGTTTTCTCATCTACGCCAATCATGTTTTTACCAGCTCAGTTTCGAGTTAATTTATTTTCTTGCTCTAGGTTTTTTACTTGCGGCGGGTGCGGCATCAGGCTCATCAAGCTCAATGGTATTATTGTTTAAATAATATTGCGCCTGAGTGCCGTTCAGCTCTAATATGTCGCCAATCTTGCGATAAGCGCCATCAATGCGCCCCGCAGTGGTCGTTTTGTATTTTTTGGTTTGCTTTTGGTTGGTCATATTTTTTCTTCCTTTAAATTAAACAACAAATACTTTAGGGCTAAACTCAACAGGCCTTGCAGCCAGAGCGCCGCCAAGTAACACTTTTCCATCTAAAATAATTGTGTTGGCCGTTATGGTTGCGACATCGGTCTCAAGGGTTATTTTACCATCGGCAACGGTAAAGGTTGACGAGCCACGTTTTTCAACAAAACTATCTGGCGCAGTTGAAGGCGGCGGGTTATCATCGCTATAGCCACCGTTAATAATAACGCCTTGGTCAGGGTCACCACATGGGTTTAAACTAATCACCGACGCACCAATTTTAGGCGGCGACCAATTGCTTGTAGAGCCTGAAAACTCTATCCAACCACTTTCCCCACCACCAACTTTAGTTTTGATCCGCTGGGTATCGTGGTCAATATCAGTAACAGGCGCACGAACTACAATATTAGCCAATTGCCGCGCAACTTCTGACCTGACAATTTCAATAATATCATCCATTATCAACACCACCATCAGGCCAAAGATCACCAGCATTTGTACCGTCTGGATCATCACCAAGCACACTGCCTAAATCATTGCCAAAGCTAATTGGTTGCTGCCAACTCAATGCCCAAATGTTAATTTGTTTCTTTAAAATATCAGCATTTACCAAGTTATCAGCACTTGGCGGCGCAAGCGGCATCAGGCATTCTTGCCCAAATCTGTTGTTAGAAATAAATGCCGTCACCTTATCGGCTAAATCCAAAATATCTTGGTCAGCTTTGGCGCGTCTACCTTCTTCTGTTATTAAAAAACAAACAAAGCGAACGGGTGCATTAATCTCCCTAGCAATACTTAAATCTGGTTGCGGCCAACCAAGGCAAGCAACATATAAAGCGGGCAATCTTACGCTTAAGTTTTTGATGGATTTTTCAGTAAAGCGTCCGCTATGCACATCAATGGTTTTAAATATTGTGCCAAATTCAGCTTTCATGCTGGTTGCAATTGCGGCGCGAAAATCAAGTAAACTAGGCATGTAACACCCCACTTAAATAATCATTCATAAGATCGGTAATTTCGTTTTCATTAGCAGCCGATAAACCTAAATATGGCCGCGCAGGAATATTTTTGACGTCATAACCAAATTGGTGAACGGCTGCATATATCAACGGTGATCCTACTGACACTTGACCTGAACCAACAATATAAGTAATGCTGTCGGCCAAATTACCGTCACCATCCAACATGCTATGTCCGCTATGGCGGGTTCTTGCATAATTGGGCGACCATTTAGGCCAAGCCGAACCATCGGGCGATTGTTTGGAAGTGTCAATCCGCTCACGCGCAAAACTTTCACCCAGACCGCCGACCTGTTCCAACATGTCAGTAACATTCAAGTTATCCAAACCACCAAGTTTAGAAATGGCCTCGTTCAAACCTTCAATACTAATTTTTAATGCAATACCAGCCATTACATCACCCCACGGCTAAACAAGCGTTTACGGCTAGAACTATGTAAAACTTTATTACTACTGGCCGCTTGTTGCTCTTTTTCTGGCAAACCAAGTGAGGCCTTACCACTTGCAACCCGTGATAAAAATGCAAAAGCGTCATCGCGCCTTTTGGTAATATCATCGGTTAAAAGCGCCGCGCCAATAGCAAGTTCATAAACCGCAACATCAATGCACAAACTGGTTAAAAGCTCAGGTGTTGAGCTAAGCGGTAACTTAGTCACCAAACCAATCATGCCATCAATTTTAGCACTGGCAATATTGATGGCGGCATTAACCACACCATCATCAATCACAGCATTGTCATTGCGGTCAGACCAGACCATCAAATTATCAATGCCATGAATATCTAATATATTTTGCTTAGTTGCATACATAACAAAGGCTTTTAAAAGGGGGTTAAGGGACGTTTAAATTGGTGTTTAAGAGTTGATCAAAACCAACTATTCAGCAGCTTCTTTTTCAATTTCAGCAACAACAACGGCCAAAGTTTCAGAAGTAACCGTGAAACCAAGTTTCTTAGCTAGCTTTGTGCTGCTGGGTGATCCGTCTTTATTTTGAAGATCATCAGGCAAATCAAGCAACATAGCTTTCAGTTCTGTACGTTCATCATCGCGCTGCTTAATCATTTCTGCAATTTGAGCGGCCTTAGTTTCATCATCAGGCCCATCGTCTGAAGCTTTTTTATCAGTCGTGATTGTTACTTTTAAAACAGGGTCGTTTTTAAACGCCTCAATCTGCTTTTCAGTAAACTCAGCAAGTGGAAATTCTTGAGCCACATTTTTATCAAATGCAATTTTGTTACGGCGGCGGCGGGCTTTGGCAACAATTTTAATAATTTCAGTCATAATATATCCGTTGTTCAAAATTTAAGGGAGTGGCTAGGAAATCATCCCTAAAACCTAGCCACAAACAATTCAGGGTAAATTCATAAAACCTGAAATGCTATTTCATTACGCCTTTTTAAGCAGCGGAATTTTGATAATTTTCAAACTGTCATACATAGAATTATCACCACCAGCACCGAGCGACTTAACTTCAAACAGGTCAACAGCTTTAGAGCGGTTTTTATTACCAATCAGAATATGAGTAGGTGTAATATTAAGCGGATCGCCACTCTCATTAACCAGCTCAGCCATTGCATCAATACCAGCATTAACATTGTCTTTTGTTAGCGGGGCTTTTGAGCCATAAACGGTTTGCCAAAATGCATAACCAACAGCACCTTCAACATCGACAGAATAATAATTAGTATCATTATCATGCACTTTGTCCGATGTTTCAGGGTCATCTTTAGTGATAAACTCTGGCTTTTGCGCCTGTTGGAAAATATAAGGCTTGACAGGCTGACTAAGGTCAACAAGCATCCAAGGCTCTTCTATGCCAGCTTGGTAATTTGAAAAAGTGATATCAACATCATCAACGGTAATAACATGATCGGCATCAATAAAAGCCTGGCCATCAAAACAAACATTATCAAATGATCCAACAATGGCCTTGGTCAATAATTGGTCAGGCCATTTAGCCGCAGCAGTACCCATACCCTTCATGGCCAAGCCATAATTGCCAAATTTATCACGTTTAATTTTTTTACGAGGCACAGAAACAGTCATTTCAAATGGCGCGTTTTTCACAGAATATTCATGCTCTGAAAGTTGTTTAACAACCCTTGCGCCAACCCATTCTTCAAGGGATGGCATGCTCGTTAACCAGCCATAAATTTCCTCATCATCATCTGACGTAATCGTTTCAGCCAAAATACCTATTAGCGCGGTATGCTCTTTTAAACCAGCCTGAAAGTTTGCCTTAAATCCTCTGCGCAAAGAGCGCATGCCTTCACCTGACATATCCATAATATTATCCAATTCTAATTTTTAAATTCAAATGCAAAAAAGTTTGCTTCGCTTTGTTATTTAAAAGTGAGGCTTAAAGCTTCACCCAAACCAAACCCTTGGCGACATCAATAATCTTGCCAGCCTGTGAGCGAGTAGCGCCGCCATTATCAGCAGCGACAGTGTCGTCATCAATCACATAAGCATCTTTACCAATGTCAGCCTCGGTCACACCAGAGCCTAGAAAACCCCAAATCATGCCATGTTCAACGGGAACAGAAACATCACCATCAGCGCCATTTGTGTTATCAACCATATCTCGCGCTACGCCATCAGCAATTAAGCCCGTTGCAGTTTTGCCAGCCACAGCAAAGCCGCCGTCCAAAAGCACCAGTGCGCCAGTGTAGATTTTAGTGCCAGCTTTAAGCTTGCGCATGTAGATATTGCCTGAGCGCGATTTGATAGGTTTAGGTTTGGTAAGAGCCACGGCTCATCTCCTTATTTATTAATGACGTTAATTCAAACTATTCTGTGTCTGAAAATTGCTCACTGGTTACATTTAGAGCCGCGCAAACTTCTTTATCAGTTGCGTTAAGCTCAGCTTTTTTACCTTCGGGCGGTTTAGCTCCGCCGCCATTTGATTTATTCATAGAAGGCGCATCAGCGATAAAGCTTTTAAATTCTTCAATGCCATTCTCGGCTTTACAGGCATTCAAATAATAATCTTTACTAGATGGTTGAATTTTACCATCCTTGACAGCATCTCCAACCAAGGTTTCAATTTCGTCATTCTTGGTTTTTTCAGCGGCATCTTTAGCAGTAGCGTTTAAACTATTAAGCTCAGCCTTAACCGCTTCATATTCTGAAATTGGCACATATTCTTTAGCGTTAGGCGCTTGGTTCAGTTTATTCAGCGAGGCTTTGTTTTCATCTCGTTGCTTTTCAACCGCGTTTAAAATAGCGCTGTCGGATGCTTCATCTTTTAAGCCAAGCATGCGGCAAAGCTTTATGCGTTCTTCTTTGTCCATCTCATCACCTTTGGTTAAGTGTTTGTCATTTATGTTTGAATTTTTATTATTAAGAGCGGGTATTGCCGCTAGATTTGGGTGCTGAACCAACGCAATAGATGACAAGCTAGTAATACTATTGTCATGGTCATAAAAAGCAGGGCTAATATAACGGTATTCTTTAGCAGCAATCATGGCGGCTGCTTTTGCAGTCCATTCAACACTTGCCCAAACAGCACCGTCAACAATGCTTAAAGACTTAATCCAGCCAGAGGCGGAAACGCCATCACCAGAATTCCATTGCTCGCTACCATGTTCATAATCCATCGGCAAATCTACGCCGCCGTCAATAAAAGCTTTGATTATATTTTTAGGATTATCATTATTCCACCAACGCCCATCACGCCCAGCAACATGACCAGCAGGAATGACCATAATAAAAGTCGGTACGTTTGCGCCTTCGGCATTAATTTCAATGCATTTATTTGGGCGGTGAATAGTTCCGCTAGTAACATTGTTTAAATGTAAGTTTATTTTTGGGTGTTTTTTTGTCATGCCGCATTTATGGCATAGGCAAAATTACAGTTGCACGGCGGCAAGTGTCACCGTGTTAATATCTTTATATAATTTTATGAATTGTTTGGCGTATAAATACCCAAATATATGAATTTATATCAAACTACAACAAAAACCACAAAACCGCACGTTTATAGCAATAATCATTTCGCCGTTAAAATAGGCTTAAAATAGCAACAAACGCCAAACGCAAATTATAAACGCCATTCTAAGTAATAACCTTTCAATGGCGCTCTATAGGCTTTATTTATCACTCATTTCTTTTTCTATTTTTTTCAAAACTAAATAAGTGACCAATCTGTGAGCGTCAGTTCGACCAATGCCACTATATTCATCTTCTTTTAATTTGAATTTATTGTATTTAGCCTGCTTTAAATATGGTAACAAAAAATCCTTATTTTCCAAATACGGCTTCATAAGCAAAACAACATCATCCCAGTCCGCACCATTTAGGTTTATGGGTTCAGCTTTAAAATAATCAGCCGCGCTATAAGAAAACGTGATGCCATGCTCATAACCATACAAAAGATCAAAACACGAGTTTTCTCGAGTGATGTCATTAACACATTCAGTTTTCATTAACTCGCTGTCAGGCCGCACATCTTTACTTTTCAAGCCTTCATTCAAACCAATTACAAAATACTTATAATAGTTTTTGCATTTTTCGAGCTTAACCAAACTACGCGAACAGTAATACATGCGTTCATCTGAGGTCAAAATATGTAAAGGAAAGTCATTATTCTCAATGTTTGCAAGATTTGGCGTTGCAGGAGTATCAAATGCATGCCCATCTTTAAAGAACAATTTAGAAACTGCAATTGAACGATTTAAAACAATTTTATGCTGCTTATCTTGTTCAGATAAACAAGGAAAATAGTCCTGTAGCGTTTTGATTAAAATATAGTGATCCATCCCCTTTCTGAATCTATTCTTTGCCATCACATCAGTTGTTAAATGGCTCTCCACTAAAACTTTGGCAATTTCGCTTGGTTTATAACCTCCATATATCTCATCTTGAAAATAGTAACAATCACCACCACGATTAAATTCTACATTACCAATATTCCGCCCAAACTGATTGCCAAAATGAAACCCTAAACAGTATGGAGCATTTGCAACAAAATCGCAGCTTTGATTATCAGGCTCAACATCATATCGGCCATATTGGAACGACCAAATAAACCCATAAACATAGCCGAAACATATGTCAGAAGCCTCCTCACTATTGCAGATTTTTTCTAAACTGCTATGACCTTGCAGTAGCGGTGAATATTTTTCTATGATGCCAGCATTTGCAGAACCCACAAAACCAAAACACAAAACCAAGCTTAAAAATATCTTTCTCATAAAATCTCCAAAAGTAAAAATAATAGAATAATTGCTTTTCACACTAAAAACCATTATGCTACCTGTCAAGGATAGTTGTCTTACGTGTGTTGGCTTGGTTAAACGGCAGAGTTTAATTTCTATCAAAGCCAGAGGCTGTCACGAACCTCCAACTATCCTTTTTTCATTTTTGACGGCGCTTTATAAACTTTTTCATATCTGCTTCATTAATAGGGTGAAACGTTTGAACTCGCAAATATCCCCCTTTAGATACATTCACCACCACCTTAAACCAGTCCTTAGCAATCTGTTTAAATATGGCATAATTCTTATAACGCTTATCATAAACCAACTCGCCGTCATCGATGATAGATTGCACTTTGCCAAAATCTGCAAATTCCAAATCAAACTTTTCAGCCTTACGGGTTTCGCGCTTTAAATTCAAAACATCGGTACTAATCATTATGGCTGGCTTGTCGGTTTTAAACGCCTTAGCCACACGATTAGATATCGCAATCGGAATATGCACCCGCTTTTCATTGGGCAATTTTGCAATGGTATTTATATATTTCTCATTTTTCCACAATTCTTGAACGGTACTTTTAGCAGCCACCTCACCAGCACCATTCAGGCGGCCTGATAAATGTTGCATTAAAGTTTCAGCGCGGCTTTTGCCAGCATTGGTATGCCAGCCGACATCAATGTCAGTCGGCACTTTATGAACTTCGCCCGTCCGCTTGTTGATATGCTCTTTATATGTAATCTTTGGCGCAGCCTTTTTCGGGTCATAGTTTTTACGGCCAGCTTCGGCCTTGGTAATTTGCCGCACTCGGCAATTACAGCCCCAACCATTTGGCGGGAAATGCGTATCCCAAAAACTATTGTCAATTGGCAATATCGTACCAGCAATTGCGACATGGTGCTGGCGATGATGTTCCGATGCGCCCAATTGATATACAAAATATGGCAGAGTTTTTTTAGTCCGCTGGGCGCGCTCCCACTGCCCAGCAGCACGAGCAGATCTTATGTTAGCGCGGTAAATGGTTTTAAGGCGGCGGTCACTGCCCAATTGAGCCACAACGCTTTCACCCGTTAATGGGTCAATCTGGGCTCGCTTCCCCCACCAGCCTTTTTTAATTAATTTGGGTTTTAAACCTTCTTTAAATGCCTTAAAACCCTTACCGCTCTTCTCAGCATCAATCAGAGCATCCTTAACATCTTGTAAAATATTATGCTGGGTAGATTTAGCCACAGTAAAACTATGCGCATGTTCTTGAGCAAAAACATCCTGCCAATGAAAAGCAGGTTTTAAGTTTTTCCGCTCCAAAAAATCAACAACACCCTGCGATAATAATTTAACCTTATCAGTTGGATCAGCCATTACATTCCCAATCAATCACGGTCTTCACCAGAACTACGCGCTACAAAGCCAGATTTTGCCAATGCATTCACAAATAGTTTTGGGTCAACATCGCTGGTATCAAATTCATCAAGCATTTGCTGAAACTCCTCAAAGCTTCCCGCTTCATCCAATTTCTTTAAAATCTGGTCAGCCATATCCGCGCCAGCATCCACAAAGTCACCAAAATATTCAGCCTCATAATCATCTAACAAATCGTCAGCATCATCTAACAAATCGCCAGCATCATCTTCTTGCGTTTTATTCAAACTAATTCGTTTGTTTTTATTAGACTTTTTGTCATTGCGCCCTGGGGCGTTTTGAACATCACCAATCGCTAAAATTTCCGCGTCCTTAGCGGGTTCAGAAATGCCCAATTTTTCATATAAATCAGCAGTAGCAACTCTTAAACCCATTGGTACTAAATCCACCACACCTTTAACAAAGACTGCAACATCTTCAGGTTTTGGTACGGGCAAGCTAAATGTAGGCGGCTTAACGGCTGCACCATAATTAAATGCCACATAAGTATTAATCAAATCCCGCTGAATGGTAGCAGCCAGCGCCTTAGCATCAGCTTCTAAAATATCCATCCTAACGTCATTATGCACTTGTGCCTGAGAATTGCTTGAGCCATCTTCCGTTGTCATGGTCTGGCCAAGTACAATTTTACTAACGCTAGCGTCAAAATGCTCAGCCGCTTTTGCAAAGATCGCATCACCCTTAGCACTGTTAGATGCAGCAATAAAATCAATCGTCATGCTTTCAGGAATTACCGCCGCGCTATCGGACGCAATACCGCTAACCGCACGCCACAGCATGTCAATATCTTCGTCACTCGCACCATGCTGGTACTTACCAATCCGAACAGGCATGCCAAACACTTCTGTAAATGCCATCCAATCACGTTCAGAAAAACTTGCAAACATAATCGGCCAAATCGCCACCCGCGCCAATCCACCACGAATGGTAATGCCGCTCTTAAGTTTTGGTGTATGATAAACAAATTTACCATAATCAAGCGCGGCTGCATCACCTTCATCTTGGCGCAATAATGGGCGGGTTCGTGTCTCAACATCAAATGTAAAATTGCGCGGGTCTTGCCAAATATAGCTATTTGGCCGCCAAACATTCGCGCTAAAATCATACATAATTTCACAAACCGAAAAGCCCTTACTAATGGCATCAGCCAAACCAAAAACAAGGTCGGTAAATTCTGGCGCGTCAACAATCGCTTTTATTTCTTCTGCAATTTCTAAATCTTTTTTATCATCCGAGGCAGCTTTAACAACAGGTTCAACACCGCGCAAGGCAAGCTTGCGAGTTTGCAGCACACTATAATAATGGCCGCGCAATTCTTCAATTTCTTCCGCAACCGTTAAATAATCAAAAATATCACCTTCATTAGCAGCCTTAATTAATTTTGCGCATTTAACAGGGTTAAGCCCAGTGGCGGTGCTTTTAGTTTTAACCGCACGAACGCCTTTTCTTGAAGGCCTAGCAATCCGGTCTTTCATAACCTTTTTATCAAAAGTCATCGGCTTGCCTAAATGATCTAAAATAGTCACATTAAATTCCTTCTATTATTTCCAAACCGCGAACGCCCAGCGTGTCGTCTATTTCTTGGTTTATCTGTTTGCTGGCTTGCCCTTGGCACAGGAATATAAGCATATTCAACATGGCGCTGTTTGGATGCAAATTCAGCAAGCGCCGCCGCTATTACACTATCGCCATGTCGTTTTTTACCATTTTTGCCTTTTTTACGCTTTTCAGGCACACGCGGAATACCGCGAATAATCTCTACCGATCTAAAGTCCTGCGCAATATCCACATCACGTGGCAAGCTAAACATATCATCTTCTAAAGCACCTTTAAGTGGCGGCATATTATCACGGTACCAGCTTTCAGTTGCTTGAATTTCATGAACCATAGAGCCATATTTATCACGGCAAGCCTCAGCCATTTGAGCGCCAATACCCCGCGCATCAAGCG
Source organism: Hyphomicrobiales bacterium (assembly GCA_016744975.1). Taxonomy (GTDB): domain Bacteria; phylum Pseudomonadota; class Alphaproteobacteria; order Rhizobiales; family OSC116; genus OCS116. The sequence goes on from JADGDI010000016.1 coordinate 33,048, forward strand.
CTATGCCAATCTTGTTAGGCAAATGATCGCAAATATAAAACAATATCTGTTGTTGTTCACTAAACGGCATATTGTGAATTTCAACCAAAAATGGCGTATGCCGCGCGGTATTTTGCAATATAGCAATCGGCCAAAAAACCGAGCCATCACCCGTGCGGCCAAAATCACCACCGAGCGCATAGTTTAAATTTTGGTGCAATTTATCAAGCAGAGGTTTTACGCACTTTTCTAACCAGTCGCCAATTTCTTGCTCGCGCAATATAGGCGCAACATGCTTAAATTCATCAGGTCGTTCAATGCGAATAACAGGAATTTCAGCACGCATCCGAGCATCAATAAGCGTATAAGGCAACCAACCACCAGAACTTGAACGCGGTATCACGTTTAATTCTTCTTCTGCAGCATCGCCGTAATAACTGAATATTTTTTGCTTCCAAGTTTCCTCACCAGCTTCTGAATATTCTTCCTTGCCCTTAACCAAACAAATGCGCTCATAAAGACCATCGCTTAGCGCTTCATCAAATGTTAGTCGTAGCAACGCGGGCCTGTGGTCATCATCATTTTTTCGAATGTCTTCAATTAGTTGGTTGAAAGCATTATCTACGCCGTTATGGGTAGAGATAACCAATAATTTACCGCCCCATAATAAAAGCGCAAAAGCAGCTTTTAAAAGCTCGTCTAAATTATCATGAAACGCCGCTTCATCAATAATCACATAACCTTGCATACCGCGCAAGCTACGTGGGTTGGAAGGCAAAGCAATTATTTCAAAGCCAGAAGCGAACTTAATCCGAAAGGCTTTAATGTCCTTGTCGCCATCACTATTATTAGCGCTATCGGTAAATAAAAATTCTTCAACATCACCAGCCAAGCTATTAAATGACTTTGCCCACATGCCGCAAACGTCAATAAATTCGCGCGCCATTTCTAAGTTATAGCCAATGTAAAAAACATCTTGGCCGCTAGCGTCTCGCCCAGCAGCTGCATTTAAAACAGCATCAGCCGCCGCCGCCCATGTAATACCCGTTCGGCGCGACTTCTCAACAACCGTTACATCATTAGCTGCCGTGGTTGATAACAATTCTTTTTGGTAGGATAGTAAAACATCAGGAATTGAGCCGCCAATTTCATCAAGCGCAATCTCTCGCGCTTGCTCTCTAAGGCGCTTCCACTCTTTGTCTGAAATAGCTTTCATTATTTAGCGGCCTTTATTCCAAGAATGCCCTGCCTAATATCCTCAACTGTCTCAGCAGTAAGCCCCGCCTTTTTAGCTATTTTACCAGCAACAGCAGCCGCTTTTTCTTTTGTGACTCGCTCAACCTCAATAATCGTATCTTGGTCAATTTTCTTAGCTTTAGCCAAAGCCTCAGTCGCTTTTGAAAGAGCATAAACCTCTTTAGCATCTAAGCCTTCATCGCTATTATGGTTCAGTTTGAACAATGCACTATGAAGCAGTTCAATGTTTGCGCGGGCAATTTTACTCTCTGAGGCTTCGCCTAAATTATCAACCAATGCCTCAGCCATAATGCGCGAGTGGTTAACATGTTCGAGCATTTCATCCAGTTGGATTTTTTTACGACCAAGGGCGCTACGGCTAACCTTTTCGCCCATCTTGGTAATTTCATCAACAATGTCATCTAATGTCATATCGGCTTTTAAACACTTTTCAATAGCGTCAATAACTTCTTGAGGTAACAAATCTATACTTGATTTACGTCCCATAATTCACCGCTCAATCTGGGCTGGGGCGTTCAACGCCTTCGCATTGTTCATCATCCAGTGATACATCCATACCAAACATAGTAATTTCAGCAATAACAACACCAAACTCCACAACAGATTTTTTAATCAACCCACGCTCAGCCAACCAATCAAAATGCTCAAGCAATTTTGTTTTACTGACGCGGATTGCTAATTTCTGCAATGACATTTTCATAATGCTTAAATTCATGCTACGGCCATTAGCACCAGCTAAATATCTTAAAATGGTCAAGCGAGTTTTTGCATCCAACACATCTTTATAAGTCATAATTTTTTATCCAATAAATATTGCTGAATTTCACTAGTGGTGCGACCTAATGATTTAATCGCATCCGTAAGACTTTTGATTTGTTCATTACCAGTGGCAATTTTTAACTCTATTTCGTGCAAATCATCCTTAGTCGCCAATAGCAGAATTTTATTTTCTAAATCCGCAATGCGTTCTTTATTGCGTAAGTCAGCAGCTTCACGCTCTTTAGTCTCAGTAACGATCATCTTTTTCAAATCGTTTAAATCATCTTGAGTAGCTTTGCGCCTAATCGAAATAAAATGATAAGCCACCAACACCATTGCGGTTAAAATTTCCCACCCAAATTCAATTATTTTTAAGCCAAATGCCGAACCATTATCCATTATTTCCCGCCTCCAGCTCACCTTGGCAATAAGCACATCGCCGCGCACCAATAATTGCTTTCATTCTTGCCGCGCCAATTGGTTCACCGCACTCAATACATACAGTGTGCGAAATGCCATATTGTTTAGCAATACCAGCCCGTTCAATCGCAGCTTGGCGCTCACGCTCCTCATAAGCTTGCGCATTATCAACAATATCAGCCATTCTCTACACCTCGTTTGAGCGCTTGTGATTAATCCACCAACCAAGCAAGCAACCCATTATTATTTATTTTGCACAATTCATATTCGGTTTTCAGCTTCACGACTTGCGGCATTAATTTGCCAGCCTTAAAATTAACAACGGGGCATTTATAGCTAAGCCCTTTAGGCACGTTAGGCGCATTAGAGCTTGAGGTTTGACAACCACTCAGCAGTAACACCGCTAACAGTACAAACATATTTATCAGCTTCAACATTGGCTTTAGCTCCTTTTTGTTTGACAATCGAGCGGTTAACCTTGGCCTGACTGCCAAATATTTTGCCCTTAATTTTATCAACTTTAACCGATTGCCTATAAGGTTCGCGGCCATCCGAAACACCCTTGAAATAAACTAAAAATAACACCGCAAAAATTGCCGCCAGAAAGATCAACACCCGCTTAGGCAATATCCCAGCCAGAACGCTCAACATGTTAAATCCCATGCTCATCAACCTTTTTATTACGCTCATAAACAATGAATACAAAAACACAAACCACAGCAGCAAATGCAATTAATGGCAAATTCGCAGCACTAAACAAACCACCAACA
>JADGDI010000170.1 GCA_016744975.1 Hyphomicrobiales bacterium
AATTTGGTGCATCGCTATCTAAAATAAAACCCCGACAAGCGGGGTTTTAGTCTAACTCAGATATTTAACCAACCTGAATTAAACACTATAGTACATTTCAAATTCAATCGGATGAGTAGTCATACGCATACGCTGCACTTCTTCCATCTTCACTTCAATGTAAGCATCAATAGCATCATCGGTGAAAACACCACCTGCGGTCAGGAATTCACGATCCGCGTCAAGTGCAGCCAATGCCTCGTCCAGGCTGGATGCAACCTGAGGGATTTTAGCTTCTTCTTCAGCGGTCAAGTCATACAGATCGTTATCAGCGGGTGCACCCGGGCTGAGTTTGTTTTTGATTCCGTCAAGGCCAGCCATCAGCAACGCGGCAAAGCATAAATAAGGGTTAGCGATTGAATCAGGGAAACGAATTTCGATACGACGACCTTTGGGGTTCACTTCGTAAGGAATACGGCAGGATGCAGAACGATTACGCGCTGAATAAGCCAGCATAACCGGAGCTTCAAAACCAGGCACAAGGCGCTTGTAGCTGTTGGTGCCCGGGTTTGTGAATGCATTCAAGGCTTTGGCGTGCTTGAATATACCACCAATATAATGAAGCGCAGTCATGCTTAGATCACCGTACTCATCGCCGTGGAACAGATTCTCTCCATCTTTAAAAATGGACATATGAACGTGCATACCTGAACCATTATCACCGACTACTGGCTTGGGCATAAAGGTCGCCGTCAGGCCGTGGGCATGCGCAACATTATGTACGCAATACTTGTATGTCTGTACTTCGTCCGCTTTGGTCAACAGGGTATTGAATCGAACACCAATTTCACCCTGACCGGCTGTTGCCACTTCGTGGTGATGAACTGCAACTGCCAGCCCCATGTCTTCCATTGTCAAACACATCGCTGAACGCACGTCCTGCTGTGAATCAACAGGCGGAACC
>JADGDI010000171.1 GCA_016744975.1 Hyphomicrobiales bacterium
GGGAGACAGTTTGGGAGCCAATATGGTCTCCGAAAACTCACTTTATTGAACCTCGCCCGATTGAGCTGAAAATTGTTTTGCAGACTAACCATACCATGAATATTCCGAATAAATTACTTTGAGACATTTTGGGAGACAGTTTGGGAGCCAATATGGTCTCCGAAAACTCACTTTATTGAACCTCGCCCGATTGAGCTGAAAATTGTTGTGGAGACTAACCATACCATGAATACTCTGAATAAATTACTTTGAGAAATGTTGGAAGACGTTTTGGGAGACAGTATGGGCTCCTAAAACTGACTTTATTGAACCACGCCCGATTGAGCTGAAAATCGTTGTGGAGACTAACCAGACAATAAATATTCCGAATAAATTACTTTGAGAAATTTTGGGAGACGTTTTGGGAGACAGTACAGTGGCAAGTTACCACAATATATCTACCGAACCCCAGTTTGTCGACAACCCGAGACGGGGGTTCGGGGGGTGTCCCCCCGATTGTCCTGTTGACCCCACGATGAAAACATGACATCTCAATGAAAACTGGCGCCGCAGGCTTAGGCTTAGGCTTAGGCTTAGGCTTAGGCTTAGCCTCAGGCTTAGGCTTAGGCTTAGGCTTAGGCTTAGGCTTAGGCTTAGGCTTAGGCTTAGGCTTAGGCTTAGGCGATTTTGATTCCTTTAGTCCTCTAGACGAGCACCGCCGAAAAAAACTGCAACTGGCGCCGCAGGCTATTTTTCAAGCACTGGCGCCGCAGGCTATATTCAGGGATGTAACTAATGGGTAGTCCTCTACCCGTACTACTTGTCAAAGTCACACGTCACACGTAAGGAAATTTTGCCTTCCCCCACAAAAGTCACACGTCACACGTCGATCAAAAT
>JADGDI010000172.1 GCA_016744975.1 Hyphomicrobiales bacterium
GGGCAACAGACGGCATTGTCAGAGAATAAATCACCGACACCGAGAATGCGTCTGCTGTGGTCTGTCTGGATGTCTTGGATGGAATCCTCGGCCGAAGCGTGGGCAATCGAGCCCCATGGCCGCATGGTAAAAACAAAGAATATTCATCTATTATAACGACTTTACACGCCTCTGACAAGGCACTGATGGCCCTGTACAAACAGAGTTCATCCCCTGCCGTGGCCCCCTGAATTCCCTTGAAAAGCCTCCAAGCCTCCCTGACCAAGTGCATCTACCGAATAATCCAGCAAATCCCTCTTCAAACGAGAAAAACGGCCCGTAAAAACCCATTGACAAGGCCGAAAAACAAGAGTGTAATGCGCTTACCTTATTCTCAGGGCGGGGTGTAATTCCCCACCGGCGGTAAGCCTTTATGGCAAGCCCGCGAGCGCCCTTTCCGATACATCGTCGGGAAGGGGACTGCTGATCCGGTTAAATTCCGGAGCCGACGGTTAGAGTCCGGATGGAAGAGGATAGGTTGTCCCATGTGGTCCTCCACCTGCGTTTATCGCTTCGTGGTCGGCCCCGTCGTGATGCCTTTCGATACGTGTGGCAAAGGACGTTCCTTTCGCCCCACACCCTTCCGTTAGCCCTGATTCTGGAAATTCTCAACCCGCGTTATCGCTATTGCGCCTCTGCAAGGCCTGATGCCCTTGGGTTGGATTAAAAAGACTGGAGGTCTTTCCATGAATCAGAATCTTCTTGAACAATTCGGCAATCCTGTTGAGCGTGTAGAAAAAGCCCTTGAAGCCCTTCGCAATGGTGAAGGTGTCCTTGTGGCTGACGACGAAAACAGGGAGAACGAAGGCGACATT
>JADGDI010000173.1 GCA_016744975.1 Hyphomicrobiales bacterium
ATCTTGGCAGACGTGCCCGCAGTGTAGAGCGGCGGGTGCTCGACAAGCCAGATGCATTCTTCGGCCTCACCTTTGTAAATCGCGTCAACGCGGGCCTCCATAAAGGCCACGGCGTCGTCGTACTCTAGTAAACCTTCCTGCACGATCCACTCGACCATGGCATTGTCTCCAACAGCGTTTGGTTTGTCTTAACGACCTGCGCGACAAATGAAAACCGAAGTACGGCCCGCAGATTTGTCGTGAAATATTTGACGGATCAGGAGTATCCAAAAAATCCCACTGGTTGCCGAGTGATTTCCCGCTTGGCATCGCCCAAGTGACTCGGTATAGACCCGTCACCAAGTCAAGGCGTGCGGCCGTGGCGGAATTGGTAGACGCGCAGCGTTGAGGTCGCTGTGGGGTAACACCCGTGGAAGTTCGAGTCTTCTCGGCCGCACCATTTCTTGGAATTTCTCCCCCCTTAGCGTTTTGGCCGGATGGCCTGTTTGCGGAATGTATTGCCGTCAATTCGTGTGGTGTTGTGTGCTTTGGAGAAGTTGCGATTGTCGAAAGGCCCAATTTCTTACTAAGATGTATGGATTATGCCTCTTTCTAGTGGCGCGCATTCATTGAGGTATACGACATGACGCTGATCCGCATTCTTGTTTCGAACTGTCTGGCCATGGCGACTGCTTTGGGTCTGTTCACCGTGTCAGGGCCTGTGCGTGCTGCTGAACTCGACATGACGGAAGTGCCAGAAATGTACTGTTTTGGCAC
>JADGDI010000174.1 GCA_016744975.1 Hyphomicrobiales bacterium
GTTAATTACCTTTATAATAACAATATTTTTCTTCATACTTTTGATCTATTATTATTTTTATGCTCGAAAATATAAAAGATTTATACAAGATATAAACACAAAATTAGGTGTAGAGGTTAAGGATAAGACTAAGGAATTACAATATATTGCCAACCATGATAGTTTAACACAACTACCTAATCGCCTTTTATTTCTGGATAGACTTGAGCATGCTATAGAACATGCCAAAAGGCAAAACACTAATATAGCTGTATTTTTTCTTGATTTAGACCGTTTTAAAGAGGTAAATGATACTTATGGACATCAAAAAGGAGATAAGCTTCTTCAAGAAATTAGTAAAAAACTCCAAGGTTGTATCCGAGAAGAAGATACTATATCAAGACTGGGTGGAGATGAATTTACAATTATCTTAGAAAATGTTCAAAAAGCTCATGAAGATAGCAATATTATAAATGTTGCAAAAAAAATCATACAAACTATGGAAGAAAAAATCATTATTGATGGTACGGATATCTATACTACTTTTAGTATCGGAATTAGTATTTTTCCTCAAGATGGGTCCCTTCCAGAAATTCTACTTCGCAATGCTGATACAGCTATGTACAGGGCTAAAGATTTAGGAAAAAATCAATACCAATTTTATAATCAAGAAATGACAGATATTGCTATGCAAAGAGTTAATCTAGAGAATGATTTAAGACTAGCATTACAAAACAATGAATTCGTAGCCTACTTTCAACCAAAGGTTAATAC
>JADGDI010000175.1 GCA_016744975.1 Hyphomicrobiales bacterium
CATTGCGTCGACCGCGATGGGGTGGTGGGGCAAGATACGGCGCGTCCGTCTCAACCAAAATGCGATCCACGGGCGCGGCGGCAAAGATGTCGCGCACCTCTTGGCTGCGCGGGAATGTGGCGATGCCAGACATCGACAGGTAGAACCCCAGATCGACTGCGGTTTTCGCCAACTCAGGGCCTGAACTGTAGCAATGCATCACGCAGGAATAGGCACCTTTGGCCATTTCCTCGGTCAAAATAGCAGCCATATCATCATCCGCATCGCGAGAATGGATAATCAATGGCAATCCGGTTTCGCGTGCGGCGGTGATGTGAACGCGCAAGGACTGTTGTTGGATGTCCTTGCTTTCGACGGTGTAGTGATAATCGAGCCCGGTTTCCCCAATGCCGACAAATTTAGGGTGTTGGGCCAGCGCGACCAGTTCATCAACAGTGGCCAGCGGTTCTTCGGCGGCACTCATCGGGTGGGTGCCGGCGGCGTAGAAGACGGGTGCATGTGTTTCGGCGATGCGGCGCACGTTCGGTTCGTTGCGCAGGCGGGTACATATCGTCACCATACGTGAGACACCCGCCGCCTGAGCGCGGGAAATAATCTCGTCCAACTGCCCCTCGAAATCCGGGAAATCAAGGTGGCAGTGGCTGTCGGTTATCTGAGGAATGTCGGTCATAATTTTAACGCGATGCGGTTTCAGTGATTTTAAAAACCGTATCTAGAAC
>JADGDI010000176.1 GCA_016744975.1 Hyphomicrobiales bacterium
CATTGCCCAAACATCATTAGCAATGACTGCATCTTTTCTATCTTCTCTAAGTTTTGCAGACACTTTACGTTTAGGCGACTTATTGCGCAATGTAAGCCCTTCCTTCTTGTAGAGCCGATAAACACGTTTGGCATTAACCTGCCAACCTTCACGTTTTAATAATACGTGAATGCGACGATAACCATATCGAACACGGGTTTCTGCAATCTCTTTAATGCGCCTACGTAATTGGGCCTGATCGGGACGCTTGGCTTGATAATGATAGCTTGAACGACCTGCTTGCAAAACTTCACACGCGCGTCGAATACTAACTGACCAGATAACACGAACATCATCCACCAATTGTTTGAGCCGAGCAGGCCTTAGAGCTTTCGTTTGATGACATCCTGCAACATCGCTTTATCTAAACTTAGATCAGCAACTAGATTCTTAAGATTCTTATTCTCTTCCTCAAGTTGCTTTAGTCGCTTCATCTCTGATGGCATTAAACCACCATATTTTTTGCGCCAACGATAATAAGTTTGAGGGCTTATTCCAACTTTCCGACAAACTTCATCAACTGATGTACCTTCATCAACCTGACGTAAAATTAAAGCGATTTGACTATCCGTAAATTTCTTGCGTTTCATTTTATCCTCCTAAAACTTAGTAAAGCCTATATGAGAATTTTAGCACAAAAAATGGTACAATTTATGGGGAGCAGGTCAAA
>JADGDI010000177.1 GCA_016744975.1 Hyphomicrobiales bacterium
GCTACAGCAGTACTATCAACTGTTTCAGTAGTAGCATCATCATTAGTCATTTCGTCTTGAGCCACAGCAGTCCAAGAATTTCCAAGGGTTAAAAACCCGAACAACATTAAGAAAGCAAATAATCGTTTCATAATTTAATTATTAAATAGGTATGTTTTGCGTTTATAAATAGTTTAATATATCCAATTTCAATCGCGGAGAAGAAGGGATTCGAACCCCCGGTACCCTTGTGGGGCACACTCACTTTCCAAGCGAGCGCCTTCGACCACTCGGCCACCTCTCCTAAGTCATTGTTTTTAACTTAGCGCACAAATAAATATCAAAATATAACCTTATGCAAATTTATGTTTGAATTATATAGACTCAATTCTTATTGTTTAGCTAAGTTCTCCACAAATAGGTGTTAACATCTGATTAATTGCACTTTTGTAAGATTTATTTTGCCCAAGCACAAACATCAATTTTGTAATTGCCGCTTCCATTGTAATGTCCGATCCACTGATCACACCCGCACTTTCTAATAAAGTACTCGTTGCATGCATCCCTTGCTGCACTTCTCCCCCTAAGCATTGCGAAACATTTAGTACGATAACACCCCTATTAACAGCTTTTGAGATGCTATCAATAAACCATGATGTGGTCATTGCATTTCCAGCCCCAAAGGTTTCGAGCACAACTCCTTTTATATGATCATTATCCAATAT
>JADGDI010000178.1 GCA_016744975.1 Hyphomicrobiales bacterium
CGGTTATTGATGCTGGCGTTCCTGTTGTGCCAGGTATTCAAGGTGAGCTAAGTGATGAAGATTTAAAAACGGCCGCTGATGAGATGGGGTATCCTGTACTGGTAAAAGCAACCGCTGGTGGCGGTGGTAAAGGGATGCGACCTGTTTACAAAGCGGAAGATTTTCTTAGCTCCATCGCCGCTGCCCGACGTGAAGCAACGGCCGCTTTTGGAAATGGCACTGTTTACATTGAAAAACTAATTGAAGGTGGTCGCCATATTGAAATTCAGCTTTTGGCTGATTCACATGGCAACGCCATCTCGCTTGGCGAGCGCGAGTGCTCATTGCAACGCCGCCATCAAAAAGTGATTGAGGAAGCACCTTCCTATGTGGTTGATGAAGAGCTGCGCCAACGGATGGGCGCGGTCGCTGTTGCTGCTGCTAAAGCAGTTGACTATGTCAATGCAGGAACCATCGAATTTTTGATGGATAAAGATAAAAATTTCTACTTCTTGGAAATGAATACTCGCGTACAAGTTGAACATCCTGTCACTGAATTGGTGACAGGCATCGACATTGTGCAAGAGCAGTTACGCATTGCGCGTGGGCGTAAATTACGCATTAAGCAGGAAGATGTGAAGGTCAAAGGCTGGGCAATCGAGTGCCGTA
>JADGDI010000179.1 GCA_016744975.1 Hyphomicrobiales bacterium
TTAGAATAATGTTTAAACATGAAAGTATAGAAACAAATGCTGCACTGTTGATCGTTCTGACTCTAGTGGCAATTAGTATTGGTGGCTTAGTTGAGATTGTGCCTTTATTTTATATTGAAGGTACGATTGAAGATGTGAAACGTGAAGATGGTAAAGATGCTGTACGACCCTATACAGCATTGGAGCAATTAGGGCGTGATATCTACACTAAAGAAGGGTGTTATAACTGTCATTCGCAAATGATTCGTCCCTTTAGAGATGAGGCTTTGCGTTATGGGCATTACTCACTTGCGGCTGAGTCACAATATGATCATCCTTTCCAATGGGGATCAAAACGTACAGGGCCAGATTTGGCTCGGTTAGGTGGCAAGTACTCCAGTTCTTGGCATACAAAACATTTAGTTGCTCCACGCTCAGTAGTGCCTGAATCTATCATGCCTAACTACCCTTGGTTGTTAGAAAATGATCTGGATTATTCTGATATTCAGTCAAAGCTGACGACTTTAAAGCAAGTGGGTGTTCCTTATTCACTGACCAAAAAAGAATATAGTGATAATGTTGAGCAATTTGGTGAGGATGTAGCCAAAAAACTTGATATAAATAGTGCCGAAACTAACTTGGCAGAGCAGGCGAAGT